>NZ_QEHP01000062.1:0-5308 GCF_003094695.1 Chryseobacterium sp. HMWF035
CATTTAAAAAGAAACCACTCCTTAGGATTAAACTTCCTAAAAGGAGTGGATGGAGATATTAATAATGCCTTATTAGCAGGAATTGGATACAATTTGAAGATGAGATTAAACCAAATTAAAAAACAATTGATCCTTTGGTTTGAACTTGTTTTCAAAATCTTTTTAGGCAAGTATAATTTTCAAAATGAAAAATTAGCTTTTTAAGGAATGACTACTTAAAAGGAATTCGGGTAAACAGAGTTGTGCCTGGTCCGGTTTGGAAGGCATTAGAGATAAGTTGCGGACAGACTCAGGATAAAGTAACGCTTTTCATAAATATTTCGGGTACAACATGGGTACAACATGGGTACAACAAATGACGGTTTATGATGGTTTTTATTGGTTTATGATGTAAGTTCAAAATTGCGAAAGCGCCCTATTTTAGGGCAAAATAAGCTATTTGGAATCATTCTTAATTGGTTTCATAACCCTGAGGTCACGGGTTCAATTCCCGTCTTCGCTACATATGAATAAAAGGTTTCAGGAAATATTCTGAAACCTTTTTATTTGGGTAATGTGGTCAAAAATAGTTGGTGTTTTTGTCAGAAATAATTCATAATATTTGGCAGTTGATTGGAAGAGGAAATGAGCAATGCTGAAGAGCAACTCATCAGCAATACAATCAACGCTGTAAACAATAGTTTAGAGGATGGCTTTGCCATCCTTTTTTGCAAATTATTGGAACAGCTCTATGGCTTAAAAAAAACTTTTACGACTTTAGATTTTTATAGAAAAGATACCATTGGATGAACTTCTTTCTTCGGCTTTTGGTAAGTCCCCGATGAATATTGAGATTGCCTTTCAGATGACCGAAAAAAGACTCTATGCCGTTGGTTGTTTTAGGTATTTTAGGATTTTGCAGGAACATAAACATATTGGGTAAAGCCTTCCTGATAGCCGAAAAACATCTTCTTACCATCTTGTGCGTGTGCCAATATCTTCCGGTTTCCTGGCTGTATGATTTTTCATTCAAAAATTCGTGATGCTTCTCAGACCAATCTAAAAATTCTTTGATCCAATACTGCTTTTTAACTTCATTGTCGATAAAATGAATCTTGCAGACAATTTCTCGCAACTCAAAACCCCCTGCAGACTTTGGATAAGCCGAAAGCCATATTTTGCACATTCTCTGAATATGCACCAAACATCTCTGGACAGGAACTTTCGGACAAACTTTACGGATAGCTTTCAGTAGAGATTTGTCGCCATCGCAGGTTATCCCGCCAATTTTTATTCCTAAATTCAAGATGTTTTCCAAATCCTCTTTCAGTTCCTCATAATGCTCACCGTCAGTAATTCTGTAAAGTTGGGTTTGCTTAAAAACATTATCTCTGTAAATCACCAAACAGATTTCATTGGAGAAATAAGTGCCGTCAATCAGTAAATAAACCTCCTTGTTCTGGTTGTAACTGAGTTTTGGAGCTTTACTAAGCATCACGTTAAAATACCGTTGAAGAGTACTTACCGAATATCCAGATTCTGCTGAAATCTGCTCATAAGTCTGTTTCCCAACAATCCATTTTTTGAACCAAATTTCTTTGTTTTTTAGGCCCACAGATTTATTCTCCGAAGTAAAATGAATGCCACAGTTTTTACATTTAAAACGACGCTTTCCGTTTTGCTTTCCCCAAGAAATCACATCCAGACTTTTGCAAATCCAGCAACGATTTTTTTTGAATTTTCAGCCATAAAAAAAGTTTATTGAAACAAAGTTCAATAAACTTTATATATCATCAGTAACAATCGGCAGTACGAAGAATTTTACCAACTATTTTTGACTATTAAACCTTTATTTGATAATCATCATAGTTTTCTATCTATAAAAATCAGCTATTTTAAACGAAATACAAAAAATAAAACCGAAACAATGGCGTTCCGGTTTCTATATTTGTATTAGCTTTGATATCCTAATAATTTTCTCATCTGATAAAAGAAGCGCTCAATCAACCTTAAATCCTGAGTGACAATTTCAGCATTTCCTTTTAATTCTTTATCGAAAACCAAGTTTTTATTGTAGCTGGTTTTTAATCCTTTTGGAAGAAGTACATCTACGTAGTAATTTCCTTCTTTATCGGGAGACAGAGAAATATTCTGTACTTTTCCTTCTACGATTCCGTATTCCTGATAACGGTAATTATCGAGCTTAATCAAAACCTTTTCACCCGAAGCAATTTTACCGGAGTTGGTAGCCGGAACCGACATTCTGCCGACTAGTTTTTCCCGGTTTTTAGGAAGAATAGATAAAACGGCATCTCCTGCTTTTATAAACTGATTTTCGCCGAAAAACTGCTGAAAACTTGCCATACCATCTGTATTCGAAATAAGAAGATAATTTTGCTCCCATTGCTTCAGCGATTTTCTCAATTGTTCAAAAAGCTGTAAAGTCTGAGAAGAATAGGTAATTTTATCTTTTTCTGTGTTAATAGCTGTTCCGCTTTTTGTTTTATTTAAATTAGAAATTCCTTCTTCCATCTGTGAAAGAGAAATGTTTATGTTTTCTAAATTTTGCTGCGCCTGTATGTATTTTATTTTTTCATTTTCAAGCTCCATGGAGGAAATAACTCCTTGGTTGAATAGCTCCTGAGAACGGATGTAATTTTTCTTTGTCAGTTCATATTTTGCCTGTTCAAGGCTTTTTTGCTGTTTAGTAGTGGCAATTCTTACCCTGTATTCGGAAAGACTCTGGTTAGCGGCAAGATTTTCCGGAGCGTAAGGCTGCAGTCTTGTAAACAAAGCTTCATCCTGAAAAGCTTTTGCAAAACTGTTATAATCTCCCTGAAGTTCTCCCAGCTTGAAATGAGAGGTTTCGCTGAGTGGAAATGATGATAATCTATTGGATGATAAAGAATCGATTATTTTTTTTAACGCAAGAACATCTTTGTAGTTTGCAGAAGACTGCATGACCATCAATACCTGATCTTTTTTAACTTCCTGATGATCTTTGATAAATATTTTTTCAATTTTAGAATTGGTTCTGGCTTCTAATTTTTCCGGTGGATTTTGTGAAGTCACAATAATAGGCGCAGGAATAAATTCCGGATATTTGATGACATAGCTCATTATTAAAATAAGCACTAAAATCAAAAATATAATGGTATTTCCCCAACGGATCATCCAGTGAGGAGGCTGTGTCAAAATATCCTGAACACTTTCAGAACGAAGCTCAATATTATCTAAAATGTCTTTTTCTGCCATTACGTATTTCTTAATTTCCAAGTTCTAACTGATTCTTTACCAATCGGTAATATTCTCCTCTCAGAGCAACCAATTCCGCATGATTTCCTTCTTCTACCACTTTTCCTTTATCTAAAACAATGATTTTATCGGCATGTTTTACGGTGGAAAGCCTGTGGGCGATCACAACTGCTGTTTTTCCTTTGAAGAACTGTTCGAGATTTTCCATGATCACTTTTTCATTGTTTGCATCCAAAGCCGAAGTCGCTTCATCAAATAAAATATAATCAGGAGATTTATAAACCGCTCTTGCAATGAAAAGTCTCTGCTTTTGCCCGCCGCTCACTCCCAAACCTTCATTTCCGATTTTTGTGTTGTAGCTTAAAGGCAGTTCTTCAATAAATTCTTTAATGTTGGCGATTTCTACAGATCTCCTCAATTTTTGCTTATCAACATAATCTTCACCAACGGCAATATTATTGGCAATGGTATCATTAAAAACATATCCTTCCTGCATTACCACTCCGCAATGATCTCTCCAGAATCTTGGGGAAATATTATTGAGTTTTGTATTCCCCAATCGAATTTCTCCCTGGGAAGGTTCGTAGAATTTCATTAAAAGTTTCAACAGTGTTGTTTTTCCGCTTCCGCTTGCTCCTACAATGGCTGTCGTTTTCTGAAAGGGAATGCTGAGTGTAAGATTTTCAAAAACCGGAACATCGGAGCCGGTGTATCTGAATGAAACGTTTTCCACCAGAATATCTTTCTCAGGAATGTCATGGGAGTACTGTTCTTCTTTGTTTTCCTCATCATCTTTATCATGAATCTCACCCAATCTTTCCAAAGAAATTTTAGCATCCTGAAACTGTTTTATAAAATCGATCAGCTGAAGCAATGGACTGTTTAATTGTCCGATAATGTACTGAACTGAAAGCATCATCCCTAACGTAAGATTTCCTTCAAGCACCAATTTTGCCGAAAGAAAGCTCACGAAAATATCTTTCATTTGATTGATGAAATTTCCTCCTACAGACTGCCACTGTTCCAAAGACAAAGATTTTATTCTCAGCTTGAATAATTTCACCTGTAGAAATTCCCAGTCCCATCTTTTTTGTTTCTCGGCATTATGCATTTTAATCTCCTGCATTCCGTTGATCAGCTCAATGACCTTACTTTGCTCCTGAGAAACCTGCGAAAATCTTTTGTAATCGAGTTCTTTTCTTTTACTCAGAAAAAAACTGATCCATCCGATGTAAGCTGCCGCTCCGATAAGATAGACGATAAACAGCCTGTAATCATAAAATAACAGTACGATACTGAAAATAATAAGATTGACTAATGAAAACAGGGTGTTCAGCGAAGAACTTGTGAGAAGCTGCTCGATTCTGTGATGGTCATTAATTCTCTGCATGATGTCTCCGGTCATTCTCGTATCGAAAAAACTGATCGGAAGCTTCATGAGTTTAATAAAGAAATCGGAAATAATAGAAATATTAATCCTTGCCGAAAGATGAAGCAAAATCCAGCTTCGGATCATTTCAATTCCCATTCTTCCCATAAAAAGTATCACTTGTGCTAAAAGGACAAGATAAATGAAATTAAGATCCTGATTCTGAATACCGACATCGACAATACTCTGGGTAAGGAAAGGGAAAATCAGAGAAAGTAAACTTCCCGCTAAAAGACCTACCGCAAGCTGGATTACTAACGATTTATATTTCAGTACATATTTTGAAAGAAAAGAAAAACTGGCTTTACTTTCCTGATCATCAAATTCTGTCTGAAAAAAAGCAGGGGTGGTTTCTAAAATAAGTACAATTCCCTCTTCTGTTTTTTCATTGGCATTTTCACCGATCCATAGTTTGATGAATTCTTCTCTTGTGTAGGTAATTAGTCCGTATCCGGGATCTGAAACATATACTTTATTGCTTTTGTCTATTTTATAAACAACTACGAAGTGATTTTTATTCCAGTGGACAATACAGGGGAACGGAACCTCCTCTGCAAGAGATTCAAAATTAATCTGAACTCCTAAAGAACGGAACCCAAGATCTTCCGCAGCATCACTCAATCCGAGTAAGCTGCTTCCTTCCCT
>NZ_QEHP01000062.1:5318-23049 GCF_003094695.1 Chryseobacterium sp. HMWF035
ATAAACGATTCTTTTAGTCAGACTGCTTTTTGAGAATGAAGTAAAACATTCCTTAGCTCCATCGGATTTGCAATGAAGTATGAGTGAGTCATTCCCCCGGTAGTAACAACTAAAGTTCCGAAATTTAATGTTTTACCTAAAAAGCTTTGGTGTAATTGCATTCCTTCAAGCTTATTTAACGAAAGATCGGAAAGTGTTTTTCCTAATATTCCCGTGGTAAAAGAAAGATGATTATACGTAACGTAAATTTTTGTGTTTTTATTCCGGATTATTTTGATGATACCTTTAATGAAAAGAAAAATTAGAAACAGGGAAAAAATGCCTATAAATCCTAACATAAATTTGTATCCGAGCAATAAAAAATAGAGAACTCCCACAGAACCAATTACTGTAAAGAAAACAGGAATAACATAGGAAATCCAGTGGACTCTCGCTTGATAATTTATAGATTCGGAAGATGTTTTGAAATCAGTAAGTAAGTCATTCATAATCAAAGCTTTTCTTAAATTAAAATTATCCTAATTTAGTGAAAAATAATGAAAAACGCTTGGTTTTATGAAATTGAGAAAATGTAAAAGTTAGCCAACTTTCTGTCATTTACACTGGCAAACTAAAAAACCGTCTCAAAAGAGACGGCTTTAACATTTCTGAAAACTCGTTAATGTTTCATTTGTACATCAATAGCAATTTCCTCACACCGTATTTCATATTTTTTTTCAGGCTTGGAATACACATTTACTGATTGATGTGTAGTTGCAAAAGAATTATCATAAATATATGTACTTGAACCTAACAATTTTTCTTCAACAATCTCTGTTTCGTAAACAGAGATTCTCCCTGCTGAATACTGATTTGCCAGTCGCTCAATTCTTTTGATTCGATAAAGATTTTCAATGTCTTGGGTCATGTCATTCGGCATTAAAATAAACAAATAATCTTTTGCTCTACTGATAGCTACATTGAGAATATTCTGTTTATTTAAAAACATATTTTGTGACCTACCAATACTGTAGGGTGGATTAAATACTGAAATTATAATGTCGCATTCATCACCTTGGAATCCGTGAATTGTGCCTATCAATATCTCTGCTTTGTCATCGTCATTATGTACCCTTGCCAATAGTTTTTCAATCATTGTAGCCTGGGCTCTATACGGACAAATAATACCAATTTTGAATTTATCTTTATGGTTCAGGCGAATTTGATCAACAATTTGCTTGGCGAACTCCACAGTGAACAGTGCTGAATAAACCTGATAGTTTGATTTGTTCAATGTATTTGGCTTGTATATACTCTCATATTTCTGCACTGGAAACTTGATAATATTTATATCCCTAAAATCAAGACCAGAAATGTTTAATGGCTTTTGATTTGATCGATCTCTGTAATGATTTAAACAACCACTGTAAGTAAATTGACTAAATACTTCACCTATCGTAGGTAAACTACGGTATTGCGTACTAAGGTTTATAATTTCAAATTGATGTGGTACAGTTACAGGACTAACGAATTTAGTCAGTTGCACCATTTCATAAATATTCAAATCTTTCCACTGATCTATCTGGGTTATTGGCTGAATTTGAAAGGGGTCTCCCGCAATAATAAATTTTGAATTAGACTTTTGATAAAGTACATATGCTATACTAGCAACAGTTATCATTGACGCTTCATCAATGATAATGTAGTCCCATTCTAAGAATTTCAAATGCAGCCTTTCATCAAATACATCAGGTTGAAAGTAATCGTATGCAAATCTTGCAATAGTTGTTATAGTTGTATTTTTAGGCTTTGTTCTAATGTCAAAACTTTTATCAACAACAAGATCGCTATTTTCTAATTCCGTATCGCTTGTTGTACCAAATCTTAATAACCAATTGTGATAAGATTCGTCTCCGTCCATTTTTTCCACAATACGCTTCGTAAGCACATCTGCTGCTTTATTAGTAGGGGTAAGCACCAATACTTTCAAATTCTCATTTTCTTGCATTAGTGGTATAATTTCGTCAGTTGCCAAATAAGTCGTTTTCCCTGTACCGGGAGGACCAAAAATAAATCTTATTTGTTCTGTAATATTTTGCTGTAAATTATAATCATCTTCAAACCCCAATCGATAAAAAGCTTTTCTAAGTTCTTCTAAAATGAAAACAGGATTTTTAATATCGATGATTGCACGGCTAACTTTTGCTAAATCTATATCAGAAATATCAGCAGATTTTTTAAGTTTCGCCCTAAGTGTATATTCTTTAACACTTACTACTTCAACAGTTACGGACTTTGTTTCATCTCCTTGGTATAGTCGTATTTGCATATCTCCAATATCTTCTATCGATTGTGGAATATATCTATTTGGGTGTTTTAAAACTAAAGTCCTTTCAGTCCCTTTTTCCTGTTCAACTTTTGAAAATTGAATGGATATTTGCTTCCCTGATGAATTTGACTCTGAACTATTTAGATATTCTAATTCTAACAATGCTTTGAACCAGCCAAATGAATACTTTTCAGAACTGTCTGCCAATTCTGTAAGCTTTTCTATTCTCGTTAATTCTTCTACTTGAGCTTCTGCTTGTAATTTCAGTTTTTCTATTTTCTTTTGTAGATTTACGGAGGGTTTTGTATAATCATCCTGATCTGTAGGAAGCTCTTCTTGTTCCACAAAATCTATATCGAACTGAGATGGAATTTGATCTTTCAACTGGTCAGTTTCATCCATGTTCGGTTCTAGTCTTTGCTTACGGTTTTTCTTAATCCCTTTATTGATATTAGATAATGTTTTTTGGAAATCATGCTCTGTTAAAGGGATTTCATTTGTTGGAGAGAGTGATCCAGTAGGCTCTGCAACACTCTTCTTCCGCGCCATTTCTTCAATGAAAGCAGTGAGTTCTTCAGGAGTTATATTCTCCGCCAGCAATTTTTTGCCCAATTCATAGGCTTTCTTTTGTTCATCTGTTAAATCAAGATCCGCATCGGGATTAATGATGCCTAAAAATTCTAAAAGAACATGTGTATAAGGATCATCTTGGTTGTAGCACTCATTCAAACCTTCAATGGATAGTTCATTTGCGGCAACAAATTCTTCATCTTTATTAAGCAGCCATTTATCATTTTGAAGTATTGATGAAGTGGTGGAGATAAAACTCATACTGTTTTCGTACGAGCCGCTTCTTGGATAGTACGTAAATCTTCCTGAAAACTTTCCTTCAAGCAGTGCAACAGTTTGCCCTTTAGCGAAATGTAATAAATAATCCCAAATAATAACCGATAGTTCAGGAGTTATATTGCTTACTGCCTGATCAAGTCCTTCTAACTCTTTATCGGTTATTTTTTGATGCTCATGATATTTGTATGAAATCAGGATGTTATCCAAACCAAACATTTCCTTGGTTTCCACATCGGGTTCCAATTCTTTGTTTTTAATTCGTGGATATAAGGAAACTCCTAATTCGGAAAATAACTTTTTAGTAATTTCAGCTTTGGCTCCACTTAAATATTCTATGTAGAAATCATTATCAATAAAATAAACTTCAAATGTATTAGAGTGATATTTCACTAACTTTTCATCATTAAAATAGATTTCTTCCGGCTTAGCAAAAAATCTTGTGTCGGGCTCTTGTGGATTATGACAAGCGATTAAAGAAACCTCTTTAAGCTTAGAAACCAGTTCTATTTGATGTATTGTTGAGCACGATTCATAATAATTCAGAAATGTTTCAAAATGCTGTAATATCTTTACCGAATCATCATAATCAAACGCTTCATGGTATTGCGGTATAATATCATTGAAAATCTCTGCTTTTATATCTGGTTTTCCAATACCTATAGCGGTGATAAAAGCCATGGCATCCGGATTATCAACTAAGGGCTGATAGACGGTATCATAACTCGAGGCTCTTTCTAATGGTAAAAATATTTGCGGAGCAGTTAAATCCTTATTAAAAGGAATAACTGCTTTTCTATTCTGATTTAAAAGAAGTGGTTGCTTTATAGCGAGTTTATCATTATCGTTCCAGAGGTATTTATGGTCTGCCAGATAAGCATAAAGTTTTATTAACCAGACATCGGATTGTTTCTCTATGAAAGCAGGTGTAAACCTTCGGATTAATTTTTTAGCATCTACAGATTCTGAAATAATACTATTAATGTAACTTTCTAAGGCTTTATTTGCTTGATTCACTTGTTTTTGACCTTTTGAAACAAAGACCCATCCTGAGTTGGGATTGTCAAATAAGTCGCTCAACTGTTCATTGGTGAATAATTCAGATAATTCAGGATCAGCAGCCCAATAGGCTTTTGCTTTAGGAAAATATTTATCGTTTCTACCTGGTAAAATGGGATGATTTTGGAAAGCTGTCTTTATCTCGGTGAAAAAAGGAAAGAATGAAATTCTAGAATTAACACCTGTTTGGTTGTAAGCCTGCGCATTATAAGGTATTATATCCAGAAGCGAATCATCAATTAAATTACTGCCATTTTTTACTCCTATATCTTTCAGCAACCTGATTGATTCTCCTGATAATTCTGCTAATAATTGAATGAGGGAAGTATTCCAATCATCACCAGTTTTAATACCTTCCCGGCTATCTGTCAATAAAAATGGTGCTTGGATAATAAAGCCTAACTTGGTATCTTCTTTGGTCGGAAAAAAACAAAATGCTTCATAATTATATCCGGTTTCCAATTTTGTGTTGTTTTCTAAAACAAAAAAGCCTGTACTGATTTTAAATTTAGTCTTTGAAGAAGTTTGAATAATTTGTTTTGTGAAAAGCCAAATTTCTTCACTGACCATATTACCATTTTCATTACTTATAACCTCGAAAAGTTGGGCGGTAATATTTCCAAACTCTTGAGTTTCTTTTTCTTTTTTGTTATAAATTCCTTGGTTGTTCTCTGACTTCCATTCTATTTTTTCAAGATTACTTAAAAATAAAATAGGCTGAAACAAATTATCCAGTTTGGTTTCTATTTCTTTATAAGCATCTTCGGGATTTTTTGATTTATGATTAAAAGGAAAGAAAAATAAAGTTTCTCCACTATCTCTCTCTTCTCCATTGGGGGTTATTTCAATCGGAACAATGTAATTTTCTAATTTGAATGTAAAGCTGTCATCATATATATGCGGAGTATCACTATATGCAAATACAGCTTTAAAGCCAATTCCGAATTTACCTATCTTTTGCTCATCAATGTTTGCATCTGATTTTGTAGAATTTCCAATGGAGGTAATTGAATTAATATGCCCCAATGTCCCATTTTCAGAATCAAACTCTTCATTTTCAGGATCAGAAATAGTAAACCGTACAGAACCGTTATGTTTAAACCATAAGCCTTCATTTTTTAGGTCAAATTTAACCCATGTGGCCTTGGTATCATCTGCGTTTTGCAGTAATTCATAAATAAAGTGGGCAGAATCAGAATATTTTTTAATTGCCGTTTCCCAAATTCCACGATAAGATTTTTTAAGTAAAACCTTTACATCGGTTTCTTTTATTTCCTTTAGGGCTGCGAAGTATTGTTGATTCATAATTTTTAGTGAGGGTCTATTAAATTATACTTTAAGATCGCTTACCGAGCCCACTACACGATAATTCACCTGATCTATTACAGCAAAGTGCTTTTCTGCACATTCTATCTTCATCCTCTCTCTATCTCTTAATAAGGATCTGTCTTTGGCCGCTTTAGCATCTTTAGTTTCGGTTACGAAATAAATTTTCGTTTCTTCACCATCCTCTTTCTTAATTAATGCCCAGTCTGGATTGTATGATCCAATAGGTGTTTTGATTTGGAACTTAGAAGGAAGTTTGACATAGAACAAAATATCATCTCTGGTTTCACAATCTTCCGCAAAACGCTTTTCAGGACTACTCAAAGAATCAATTACAATATAGTTGTAAAGCGTTTTTATCTGTTTCTTAACTTCTACTAAATTATCCAGGTATTGTTCTATTTCAGCCGTTTCAAACAATTTCATTTCGTAGGTTTGTCCGGCTATTTTTTCATATTCTATACCATTTATTTTAATTCTGTCAAATTCATCTATGATAATCTTCACTACAGTATCCATAAACAATTGTGGATTATTGAAGATTTCACCTAGACGGTTGGATTGCAGGATAATCTTGGTAATGGTATCTCGTGTAAGTTCCGTTTTGGATTGAATATATGCTACAAAATCAGGAATATTATACTGTGTATCTTTGATTATCTTTTCTTTAGATCCTTTTTGTTCCCCGCCTAATTCCAGCAAATTGCCTTCTTTATCTCTAATGAATCTGGCAATGTTTTTTTCACGATAGATAACAGGCTTTTCTATTGAAGACATTTTTTTGAGTGCTGCTACACAATTTCTGATAAGTTCAGCTGTACTGTAATCTACTTTGTATTCTGTACGATATCTTATTTTCTCCCACAATTCCAAAAATAACGAATCTTCAAGCCATTTGTCTTTTAACTGAACTTTTTTACGCTCTCTTGCATTCTTAATACGTCCTTCAAATTTAACTCCTGTATCTTCTTCAATTTCAGATTGCAATGCTTTTGAAAATGCTTCGTATGACTCATTGGCAATTACAGTCAGACGATTAACAGAACGTTCCAAATTACGTTCACCACTTTGGTCAACGCATAAACGCAAGCCACGTCCAATTTCCTGACGTTTTTTCATTTCTGATTTGGTCTCATTTAATGTGCAAATTTGAAATACATTTGGATTATCCCAGCCTTCTCTTAACGCGGAATGACTAAAGATGAAGCGTAAAGGAGTATCTATATTCAATAGTCTTTCTTTGTCCTGCATGATGAGTTTAAAGGTTTCGTCGTCCGCTTTAGTGGATTTACCCTCTTTAGAATCCTTAAATTTTCCTTTGTCCTGACTAAAATAGCCGTCATGTACATCCGAAATTTCAAAATCATACATTCCTCTATATGCAGGCATATTCTTCCACTTATTAAAACTTTCCTCAAACCACAAAGCAAATTTCCCTTTTACAGCATAGCCTTGTTCATCATAGCTTCTGTAATTTCCTACACGATCAATAAAGAAAATGGATAATACTTTTATGCCCTTTGCTTTTAACTCTTTTTCTTTCTTAAAATGATTTTCAACAGTAGCATCTATCATCTCCTTTTGTATCTGATCTGTTAATCCGCCTACAGCTTCACCTTGATATACTATTTGCCCGCTTGAAAACTCAATATAACCATTCTCTGCATCCAGCTCATTGATTACATAGCCGTCTTTATAAATATCCCAGCCTTTTGACAATTTATATAGATCATCTCCAATTTTGGCTGTAACTTGTTTTTTGTTAACACCACTTTTATCGTTTACATATATTGAAATTTTAGCCGTGATAGATTGCTTTTTCGAGATAAAATTATCTATACTTATAAATACTCCGGAGCTATCATTTTTCGTTACTACAGAATCTACTTCTATTTGTTTTACTAATCCTAGATCATAAGCCTTTACTGGGTCCAACTTATAGATTAGGTTGTATGGATTTTTGTGCGTAGCAGAATATCTAAGAGTGAATAGTGGGCAAAGATTAGCAATAGCCCTTTTACGAATATCTGTTTCCATATTCTGGGGCTCATCAATAATCACAATTGGACTAGATTTTTGCAGATATTCGATTGGCTTAATACCGGTTTCTCTTATTTGATTAATGACGTTAGCATCTTTGGTAAAGCTATCAATATTAATTACCAATATCTGAATAGCATTACTTTTAGCAAAGTTTCCTAAATCTGCCAAACGGCTTGAATCATATACTTTAAATTCAGCAGGCTGATTTTCGTACAATCCTTGAAAATGGTCAAATGTTATGGAAAGGCTCTTAAGTACACCTTCACGAATGGCTACAGAAGGTACTACAATTACAAATTTCTTAAAACCATACACTTTATTTAATTCATAGACAGAGCGCAAATATACATACGTTTTACCGGTACCAGTTTCCATTTCTACGGAAAAATTCGGAAATGGAGCTGCTATGGCTGTATCTGTGACATTACCTTTACTATCAGCTATCTCATTATACCATAGTTTTTCTAATGTAGCAGATATTTCATCTGTTCCTAGGCTGTTAGCAATTTGCACCTTATTGAGATTAACAAAAATTTCCTCTTCGGTAAGCGTTAAATTATTACCAACACCAGTTTCAGTAAATTTAATGCTACCGCTATTTTCAGAAGTAAAAGAGAATTCAAAGTCCGAACTGTTCAAATGTTGCCCTTCGAACAAATCAATCACGGATTGAATTGCTTCCAACTGGTAAGCTTGTTTGGAATCAAATTTTAATTTCATAAATTTTTAAACTAAGTGTTAAGAGTTTTCTGATTCTTTAATTAGGGTTAAAATATCCTTGCAATCTAAAGCTCTGCTGAATGGAATTACTCTGTAAGCTGATTGAATTTCAGTATCATTTATATCGTCCTCAGGAATTAAATTTTTTTCTATTGCAACATTATCATCGGCCATCATATCCCAAGTAGCTCCACCTGTTAAGTACACAGGAAATCCATCTCTTTTAAACATTGTTAAAAAACTTATCGGAGTCGGTACATGAAAAAGTGCCCGCAAATAAAAATCTTTTTGAATTTCATTTGGTTTATAATTGTTTTTATACGGTCCTAAGATGTCAAATTGATAATTTGGACTACAAATAGCAAACTCAATTCCGTTACGTGGAAAAGAAGAACGAACTTCTATAGTCTTGTTATTTTTTAAAGTTTCTAAATCAATCTGTGAAGCTGCCTGTTCAAATGATGTTTCCTTGACAAGTAACTCCAAACTATTTGCGTTTATAAAGTGCTTCCAACAGTATTCTGCTAAAACACCAGCTATAGCATTACTTTGTTTTCGTTCATTTGATCGTATTCTTGTTGATGCATTGGCAGCATTATCATTTACGGCTTGCGCCAATCTTAATCCTTCAGCTTCTATAAAGTCTAACACTTTTTTATCAAATGATTCAGACTCATAATTAAAAATATACTTGGCTATCCAAAATGGGGTTGCTCTATTAGAAGTCTTGTATTGATCAATGTTCCTGCATTGAATATTATTAACATTAATTAACATAGAGATATTAGCTTTTAAATTGAATTAAAGTAAATTCCGTCTTGTTCAAACTTGAGAATAGCGTTAGTTTTTTTGCAATCATCATTATTGAAAACAGAATCTAATGCTATCACTCGTTTGGGTTTGGAGCTAATAATATCTTTTTGAATACTATCCGTAAATTTTGAAGTAATAATTGCTAAGTCATTATCTTCCACTACATAATATTTAGCATCACCTTTATCTATTTCAGAAATAGTTGCTGAAAGACTGTAACCGTTCTTTATAACTAATTCCCAAAGGATATTTGTAGATTTAGTATCATTTTCAACATTTTCAGAGAATAGTTCAGCTTGAGCAATCAACTCTTCTTCATTTGAAATTTTGTCAGATCTCCATATTTTGAAATTTGAAGGGGTGAGTTTAAAGCTTCTATAACCAAAATCCTTTTTAACATCAGAATAGGTTAACTGAACTTCAGATTTTGTTTTCCAATACGATATAGCTTCTTTGATTCTACTTCTTGTAACTTCGGAGATGTATCTATAGCCTTTAGGATATGCTATATGTTTTTCGTCAATTTCTTCAGGTAGCTGAACGGTTATGAAATTTATAGATGAATCATTTTCTTCATTATATTCAATGATTGCATTAGCCGTAGAACCACTGCCCGCAAAAAAATCCAAGACGATACCAACCTTTTTTTCGCTTAAACCAATTGAAAATAATAATTTTAACAAGTCAACATTTTTTGGGTTGTTAAAAGGAACTTCTAAATATGAAGATTGTTTTGAAGCGAAAATATCCTGCCACAAAGTATTTCGTAAAATTTTATCACTAGGCGCAATCCAATGTTCTACACCTTTATTCTTCCCTTTTCCCTGTGGATTTCTTTTAATAAATTTTTTATTAGAGCCTGTTTTTCTCCAATATTCTTCAAGTGTCATCTTATCTGCAAAATCTTTAAGATAAATTTCATAATTCTCTACAGCTTCCTTGGCGACATCTTCTTTCCACTTCCATTGACCTTCTGATATTTCTACTCCCAATAACTCATACTGCATGGTTTTTCTCTCAGCATCATTCCAAAATCCTTTCCAATATCCTTGACTTTTCCTTTCTTCTGACGATTCTCGAAATACTGCATTCATTTTGGCTGCCGAGTTTTTTGAGTATATAAGTACATATTCCACTCCTGTATTAAAAGTTTTTAATCCTTCACCTAAAAATTGCGTGTTAATATTTTTATCATACCTGCGAACTAATAAAATGTTGCGAAAATTTTCTTCACCATAAATTTCATCCATTAGCAGCTTTAATGAAGCTAACTCGTTATCATCTATAGATATAAATATAAAACCATCATCTTTCAAAAGATTTCTTGAAAGATATAATCTTGGCAGCATCATTGACAACCAATTGGAATGGTATTGACCATTTTCTTTTCGATTTGCTCTAAAAACCCCCTCTCTTAAGAGCTGTCCTTCAAAGTCTTTTTCTCCTGCTAATTTTTGATATTCTTCTTTTGTTATAGAAAATTTATCCGGGTATATAAAACTGTCAGAACCTGTATTATAAGGCGGATCAATGTAAATAACGTCTACCTTACCAAAATAAGATTTTTGCAATACCTTTAAAACCTCTAAATTTTCACCTTCTATAAAAACATTTGATGAGCTATCCCAGTTTAAAGAATTTTCCAATTCAGGCTCAAGAGTAGAAGTTGTAGGAGCTTGTAAAGTTTTAAAAGCATCTCCTTTCCCAGCCCAATTTAACTGGTAACGTTCAATATCAGTATTACCGCCTTCGCCTAATAACTGTTTTAATTGATCTATATTGAGTTTGTTTTCTGTAAAAGCAGCAGGCACTATTTCCTTCAACTTACTGAGTAGGTCTTCTGTTATATTCAATGACTTACCGTCCATATTGTTATTTGTTTTTTAATCTTTTCTCCGAATTTTTAAGTGCCTTATATGCCAATGGTTCTTCTTGTAGCATATCCACAATTTTGTCTGAAAGCCACATTACCAAGAGTTTATCTGGTTCTATTTCTAATAATTCAGCAAACTTATATACCTGTTCTTTGCTGGCTTTCCTTTCTCCTCGTTCTATCTTACTCACAAGGGCTGTATCTACCTCTAAAGTTGCTGCAATCTGTCTAAGCAACAATCCTTTATGCTCTCTTAATTGTCGAATCTTAGTACCAAAATTTCTTTGTCCCATTTTAATGACTTGTCACGTTTTGTCAAATTTAATGTTTTTTTTCATATTTCAATATTACCCCATAATTGATTTACAGTAATAAACTAAGTAAAAATGTTACCCAATTTGTGTCTTGTAATTAATAAAAATGGTTCGATTGTACAAAGTGAAAGGAAATGAAAGAATTATTACCAGAAAAAGAATCTGTAAATGAATTGTAGGATTAAGGATAAGAACTGTAATTTTTTTTAGGGCTAGAGAATAGGTAAAAGCTGAACCTGTGCGAAAATTACCCATGTTTTCTTTTAACCTGAATAGTATTTACCCACCTTATTGCAGGACGTGTGCAAAATAATCTCAGGAACATTCTGATCTTAAATGAACACAGGTTAAAGCTGAAACCTGCGTAAAAATTGGCCATGTTTTTTCCTAACCTGAGTAAATTTTACCCACCCTATTACAACACCTGTGTAAATAAGTATCAGATTATCTTCTTTCCCTGAGTAAAATGGATACAGGTTAGTATATTTTCCGCACTTCGATGTACAATGTTTTTTTCTTTCAACAGTAAAAACCATATAAATAAAATCAATGTTTTGGTTATTAGTGTTTTATGCTTTCGTGAGAACGCTTTTCTAAACTCTGAAAAAAGTGGGCGACTTTATATAGCAAGATGTGTCTTTGTATATACAAACTTTTCAAGTTTGATAGCCAAAGACGATCTTGCCTTTTTTGCAAAAAGGGGAAAAAACTTCGGAACTCGTTTTTCTTTTTTTTTATTTTCACTCTTAGTAGAATTTTAATCTTCCACTTAATTTAATATATACCCGTTGTGCATTTTGAGCTAAAAATCTCTCATTTAAAATATTTTGCGTGAAAAGCACATCAAAAATGAATATAAATATAGATACCTTGAATCAAAATATTAAATCTTAATAGATAATATTATTGAGATTAGCTCTAAATGATGATTTTTGAGTTGAAATTATCAAAATGCACAACGGGTTTAATATATGTAAAATTTTATTAAATTGAGGGCACTAAACTATAAGCTGTTAGGGGTAGAATTTTCCTTTTGTAAAATTCTTCACCAGCAGTATAGATAATAAGAACATTTCAATAAGGTATTTTAGGCCTAATAGTAATTAATATTGCCAATGGAACTAGATGAACAGGTTAGGGCGTATAAAGATAGACTAAGGATTTTTTTGATCCTTTACTATTTTGGTGATAATTATTCATCCGCTGAACACCCAGAATATAAAAAGATTTTTAAAAGCGAAGTTCGCATCCAGAAGATAGATTTCCTCCTGCGTAACCCAGATTATCTTGCTTATGAGCTGCTTTTATTTGCGGTGAGTAATCCAGAAGAGAAACAAGAAATTAAAAAGATCGTAAGATCAATATATGAAACCTCAGAGCCGACATTAAGAAGATTGGAAATGGGCAGGTTTTTTTTCGGGGCTTATGAAGATATTGATGATGTAATTAGCTTCCTTACCAGCATAGGTTTCATCACGTTCACCAGTAAAAAAAGTATTGACCTGAAGACTATTGAAAAGCTGTATTTTGTTACCCAACGGGCTGTAACGAAAGTTGAATCTGTAATCAAGGACCTGCCGGCTTTAGAATGGTATGCAAAAAGATGTGAACTGATTAAAAAATACTTTGGTAACCTCTCAGGCTCTCAGCTAAAGGTTGCACAGTATCAGATCGATGAATATCGGAATACTTCTTTTAAAAATTTTATTGGCGAGATTTCCGAAACTGTAAAGATTGATTATTACCAAATGTTCAATGAAAGATTATGAAATTTGATTACAAAAATTTTGTCGAAGGGCTCCAAAAGGAATTTAATGGAACCTTTGATGTGTTAGAGATAAAAGAATTATTAAATCTGGACGAAGAAATTAATAAGGATACGCCTTTGTCAACAGGGAAGCGCTTAGAAATAAATTACGTTTCGTTTACTGGGAAGAAAGCAACTGAAGAAAATCTGGAGTTCGCCAACGATATAATTAACTATGAGCAAGAAATATACTCAGGAGTCAATATTTGGGTCGCAGATAACTTAAAAGGTAAATCGAGCATATTCAAGATTATCAAGTTTGCATTGACGGGGGATAACAAGCTAAAACCCAACATTTCGAAATGGATTGAGCATATATTGGTGATCTTCAGTATCAACGAAAAGAAGTACACGGTGTATATCAATAATTCAAAGAGGCAAATTAGTGCAGCTTTGTATAATAAAGAGGTTAGATCTTTTCCTACAGATGAAGAATATGTGGAAGAGCGCTTATTTCTTGCTACTACAAAAGAGGATTTTAAAGATCAATTACAGAACTTTTTTTTTCGTCAATTTGATTACTACTCCCTACGCTGGACCCAGAAGTCCCCGGTAAAGGATAGTGATGAGCTAATGGATGTCGGTGCTAGTTGGGTGACATATTTCAAGTCAATATTTTTGGAATCAAAGGATAGCACAGAATTAATGTTTGGCTCGCAGGGAACAAAAATATTTCAAATGCTTCTAGGACTTCATTTAACCTCTCCCATAAATAAGTTAACAGTACAGAAGGACATGTTGCTTCACCAAAAAGGGAAACAGCAATCTTATGATTCGAGAGCAACAACAGAAAAAAATGATGAAAGAGCAGAATTAGAAAAAGAGCTTCATGAATTGAAAGGGAAACTTGATGAAATTATCAGGAATGAGGGAGGAACTATCGATATTGCTCCATTGGTAAAGCAGTATGATGATTTATTGAAGGAAATAGAGGCTGAAGATGCTAAATCTTTTAAGATAAATAATGATACTCGTGAGAACCGCGACCAAAAAGGTAAGTTGGTTGAGAGAAAACAAACTATTGAAGAAGATTTACGGAAACTAAATAAAGAACTTCATAAAGCAGAAAAGCAACGGATAGACATTAAGGAATATATCGAAATCGGAGTACTCTTTTCAAACCTTGATATTACGACATGTCCAAGTTGTAGTCATCCTGTTACTAATGAAAAAAAGCAAAGGGCAGTCAATGCGCATGCTTGTGCTTTGTGCAATGATGATGTTTCTCAGGATGTCTCCGAAGTAAATACTGATGGTCTAATAGCTAAAGCTGATGCGCTAACACTATTGCAGGAAAATATAAAACTTAGTATAGAAGCCCGCAGCTCTGAACTCGAAGAAATAAGGAAAAATGATAATGAATTATATAGTACAACTGTAAAATTAGAACAGCAACGTAGCTCTATTAAAGATATTGATACCTTAAATAAGAAACTTTTGGAGTTAGGGAAGACTATAAATGAAGAACGACAAAAAGTTAGGCCACGCGACTCTGAAAAAAATAAACTGATAGAACAAAAAGCGGTACTAAATTTCAGGATAAATCAGCTCGATGAACTCCCAAAAAAGTCCGGGGATGAGAAAATTGAGCAGAAGATCCAGCTTTTGACCACAGCTATAGAGGAATTAAACAAAATACGATTTGCGGAAGGACAATCTATCCTGAAAAAGTTATCTGATCTCATGACTAATGAGGTCAAGGCACTTGGTTTGAGAATATCAGAAATTACGATTGGTGATCGGTTTGAGGTTAAATACAAACAGGATGGAGACTACTTGTCATTTTCTGAAATTGCAGAAGGCGAGCAGTTACGCGCGAAGATAGCATTTTATTTAAGCTTGATTCAACTGGATATCGAACACAATCATGGTCGTCACTGTAGGTTTTTAATTATAGATAGTCCGGGTAAGGAAGAGGGTGATAACAACTACCTAAATGGTTTAACAGCATTAATAAAGGAACTTGAAACACGTTTCGGAGATCAATTGCAGATATTGATCGGTACAGCTGAACGTACTCTGGAAAACACTGTTAAACATCAGAATGTGCTGCCAGCTGATACTTATGTTTTCTAATGAAGGATATAAAAAACTTTTTTACTTCTAAAGACATTGCAGAAAGAATAGATTTTCTTCAATTTGGTTTTTTTGCTGAAGCAGAGAAATCAAGTGAAAAGGAACTGAATATTCTTTTAAGCACTATTATTTTAGATTCGGATGAAAATACATACGTGCAGAAATTAGCTATTGAAAGGCTAATGGATTTAATATTTTTTAATAGGCTTAAACCACGGCAAGCTTTAACAATTTTAATAGATAGCTGGGAATCTTTCGATATTTCATTGAATACCACGAGAATAAAATCGTTATACTATCTTTTTGAATATGAGAAAGATGATATTGAGAATATATTTCAACAATATTTAGCTTCGCAGGAAGCTGAGCTATCTGCCGAAGCTTCTTTTCACTTAGGGCTCATTGATATGCAAAAGGGAATGCTTGCTCATGATATAACATCTTCTATTTCTGCACTTGAAAAGAGCAGATCCGAATTCTTAATGTCTGGTAATTCCATAGAAAATAGGGTAGATGCACATGTCCTGTATAGGGTTATAGATCTAACTATTAATATATTAAATAATATAACGTATTCCTTAAAAGAATGTTTGAAAGAAATTGGTGAAATGTTGTTTAAAATGGAGAGCTTTACATTTAATTTTAAGGATGGCCCATTTTATATCGGATTTTATAGGGTGTTGGTAGCACTGGTTAAAATTTCAGATAAAAATACACATTCCTGGTTGGATTATAGAGCTGAGCTATTCTCTTTGTTTGAACAATATGCAATTATCAAGGATCAGGAAATCAAAAATCGGCTTACATTAAGTGAACTATCGCGAGGCTTTTTAGAAAAATTAAATTCAGCGTTTTTTGAACCTTATTTTGCATTGAACTTTTCAGCCGAAAGGTCACGAATTGAAGTTAGATTAAATGAACTTCCCTCAGATAGCCAGGAGTCATCTTTTTTAAAGAATTTGTTGGCATTTTTGGAAGCTGATCCAAAAAAAAAAGCTTTTTCTGATTCATTAAGAAGCCAACTGAAACAAGTGTTTTTATTTGCTTCGGATGCTACAATTGCGGCTCTGGAAGAGAAATATGCCGGAGAGGATGAGAGATCACAATTGTTAAAAATATACCGTGAACTCTCTAAACCTTCTGCGGAACAACTAGATGATACTATCCTTAAAAGTTGTTTATTAATGCAGGGAAATCGTATCTATTATGGCAACTACTTGGAAGATGACAGAAATACCTTTATAACAAGCATGCTGGAAAGTGCAGGATTCCGGGTTAAAGATCAAACGAGGAAAAGCACTACGGAAACAGGAAAATCTGCGGGAGAAGTCGATATTTTTATACAAGACATTGATGGTTTTCCGATTGGTATAATTGAAGCACTTAATCTATCCTCGGTTAAAAAGGATTATATTGTTACCCATATTGATAAAATTTTCATCTATGATGCAAACGGGTTGCCGGATAATTACATTTTGGTATATGCAAATGTCAAGGACTTTGGGTCATTTTACAGTAGATACCGTGACTTCGTAAAATCTCATAATTTTAAATATCCCCTGGTAAGCCTTACAGAAGACAATGCAGTGGAATATTCAGAGATGAAGAAATTTACAATAATGCACAATCGGAATAACATGATGGTCAATATGCATCACATCGTTATGAATCTCTCTGGAAAAAAAAACAATTGTACTTTATAAAAAAACAAAGGAGTATATTGCAAAACAGATATCTAGGCAACTATGTAATATAATATCCAATTTAATCTTTTGCTTTTTCAATTTTTAAACTTGATGATATAAAGTCTTAATTCAAAGTGATAATTTCAATAGATTTGCAATTATCAATGATAATTCAAAATGATTTATAGTATACCAACAAAAAAAGGCTTAGGAATTGAGATTTGGGGAACCCGTGATGATTTGGAATATTTATATGATATTATTTCAAAATTTTGGAATGACGAATCCTTTTTTAATTTCAAAGGGTATGAAGATAAGAATAATTTAATAAGCAGCTTTTCATTTGAAATCAGGAAGGCTTCTTATGGCAGTAGACTAGAAAGAACCCATAGTCATTATTCTTTTGAAGAAATTCCATATTTAGGATTTGAAATTTCCTGGGTGCATATTTTATTTTCTATTTCAGCTCTCAGGTATAATATGCGGATGGTTGACACAACAAAGCAGGATATTGCTATGTTTTTACATCTTGAATCTTGGATTGAACGATCAATGAATGATTACGATTCAGTAGGAGCAAAGAAACTTTTGTTTTTTCTTGATAATGGAATCTATGCGGGTAATGAATATTTGTATTTATTTATGCGCCATATCAATGCTAAATTTTTTGAAATGAAAGGAGGAAAAACTTCATTTAGAAAATTAGCAGATTTAATGAAAACCTCTATTCCTTTTTCAAAAGAGTATGATAGTTTTTTGAATTGAAGTCATCTTGACTTTCTTTTTATGAATTTTTTACAAGCAATAACAATAAAAGCTAAATAATTGAATCCGATCCAGCTTGTTATTGTTGTATCAAAT
>NZ_QEHP01000063.1:0-16785 GCF_003094695.1 Chryseobacterium sp. HMWF035
GGATATGATTACAGCTGTATTAATCATTTTTGCAGGAGGAAATCCAGACAAAGTTTTCAAAACATAAAAGAGGTCGGATTTCTTCCGACCATGACTACTCCCAACCCGCGCGATCTTCACAATGCTTCATTGTTTTTAATGAAAGAAATTTCGGAAAAACTCATCCGGAAAGATAACGCCATCAATCCCCATACATTGGCTTTAAATCTTATTCAGACCACCACTTCACGAAAAATATTCTTTGATCTCGATATTGACTTCCGTATAAAAAACCATCAACAAGCCATTGAGAAATTCAGAGAAGACATTGCAGACTGCTTAAACCCCGACTGTCTTACCTTTATCAAAACCAACGGCGGACTGCACTGTTTAATTAAACTGGACAACATTCAGAAAGAACACCAGAAAAGCTGGTATCAGAAAATTTCACAGCTCACCTGCGAAGAATATGAAGTCACCATGAACGGCGATAACGTTTTGCCAATCGCAGGCTGTTTTCAGGGAATTGATTTTTCACCCTATTTTTTAGATTAAATTATGTGTACCCCCAATACTGAATTACAATTCTGCACCTGTACTGAAGGAAATATAAATGATATAAAAGATATTTATATTTGGACTTTATATAAATATTTAGGTTCAAGAGAATCTAGTCTGAGAGGAAAAATCCTTATGCCTACATATAATTTTGAAAACGGAATCTCAACCGAAAATATTTCATCAAAATTAAACGAAGGAAATATTTTTGATTTTGAATATACACCTCAGGAAAGAGATACTCTACACATCAAATTTAATGCAAAAAACAGAGCAGAATACAAATATTTCTCGGTAATATTCAGAGACGGGATTTGGATGTAAGGCGGTAATCCTTATTTTACAAGTATTAAGAAAGAAATTGCAGAAGGTAAAATCAAAGTTATCTATAAAGAAGAAAATTTATTTTTAAACCATTGCGAAAAATTAAAATCTGAATACGGAATCGAAATCCCCGAATCCGTTAAAGTTAGATGTGCCAACCTCAAAGACGATTCTCAGGATCCGGTTTATTCAGCCATAAAAAACTTTAAAGAATATAAAATTTTCTATAGACAGGAATTTATAGAGTATATTGTAAAAACTTATTTTAAAATTTATCCTGATGAAAATTCCGATAGGTTACAAGCAATGATTGATTCAGCGCAAAGTAAATTTTCTATATTGGAAGAGAAATTTATTTCGGAAACAGAAAACTTTGCTTTTCTTAACAGATGCTTTAAGGATCTTGACAAAAACCTCGAAAAATGTTTTTTTATAACTATTCCTTTCGAAAACAAAGAAACACATCTTTTTATTAATAGTAATTTAATCGGAAGAACAGGTTTTAAAAGCAACAGAAATAACAGATATTTTAAAAATAAATCTCAAAAAATAAAATTTGAAGATTTTGAACTTTTTAAAGATTATTAAATGACCATACAAGACCTTAAAAACAAAAACCTCATCCTTTTCGAAGCCATCTCCGGAAGCCGCTCTTTCGGATTGGCAACAGAAAATTCCGATACAGACATTCGCGGCGTGTATTATTTACCGAAAGAAGACTTTTTCGGGTTAAACTATATTCCGCAGATTTCCAATGAAACCAACGACATTACCTATTACGAAATCGGAAGACTTATCGAACTGTTACAGAAAAACAATCCCAACATCCTCGAAATTATTGCCAGTCCGGAAGACTGCATCTTACAGAAACATCCCTTGATGGATCTCCTGAAACCCGAAGATTTCCTTTCCAAACTCTGCAAAGACACCTTTGCAGGATATGCTGTTTCCCAGATCAAAAAAGCAAAAGGACTCAACAAAAAGATTCTCAATCCGATGGATAAAGAGAAAAAATCCATCCTCGATTTCTGTTATATTTTGCAGGATCAAGGCTCCGTTCCGTTGAAAAAGTGGCTGCGGGAATTCTCTTCCTCCGAAAATCAGAATGGTTTACAGCAGGAAAAATGCGGCTTGGTAAGCATCGACAATACCAAAGGAATGTTTGCCCTGTTTTACGATCAGTCCGGCGATTTCAGATACAAAGGAATCATTCAGAATCTGGAAGCCAATCAGGTCTCTGTTTCCTCCGTTCCCAAAGGACAATATCCCCTTGCCTATCTTTTCTGCAACCTCGATGCCTATTCTACCTACTGCAAAGATTACCGCGAATACTGGAAGTGGGTTTCCGAACGCAATGAAGACCGCTACAACGTCAATCAGAATCACGGACAGAATTACGATAGCAAAAACATGATGCACACGATTCGTTTATTACAGTCGTGCGAACAGATTTTTAAAAACAATTCTCTGAATATCCGCGTGGAAAACCGCGAAGAATTACTCGACATCAAAGCCGGAAACCGGTCGTACGAAGAAGTATTAAAAAAAGCGGAAGACCTTATTGCTTCCATTGAATATTATCATGCATCTTCTACCCTGCCCGAAATTCCGGATCTGGAGAAAACCACAAAAATTCTGGTTGAAATAAGAGAAGAACTCTATAAAAACAAATAAAGCTTCATATGAAGCTTTATTTTATGAGGATAGTGTATTATTTAACAAGTCTGATCTCCGTTGCGGAAAACCCTTTCGGAGATTTTTCCTTTTCGAAAGATACTTTATTTCCCTTCTTAATCTGGTCGATACAGTTATTGTTGTGGAAGAAGATATTTTCCTTCGTTTTATCTTCCGTAATGAAACCATATCCTTTCTCGCTTAAAAAAGTGACAATTCCTGTTTTTATAGCTTCTTCAGCTTCAATAGGAGCTGCTCCCAACTGAATGTTGTTGATATCGATTTCCTCTTTCTCACCATGATCCGGAGGCGTAGAAGTCAGTTGTCCGTTCGCATCTACATACATGAACATCTCATCAAGGGTTTTCCCTTTATCATTGTTCTCCTTACGCTCTTCACGACGCTGTGCTTTTTCTTTAAGTTTTTGCTGTTTTTTCTTGAAATTTTCTTTTTTAGAGAAAGAATCTGCCATATATTTTATTGAATTTTTATTTTATACGTTTATTGAAAGCCCGCGCAATTCATCCATTGCCTGTTTCCGCTATCTTGCGATACCAAAATTCCGAACTTGTTATTAAAGGGTTTCTGAGTGCTTTTATTAATGTGAATGCCTTCTGAAAAAGACAACAATTGAAACGGAAGTAAATAAAATATTCTAAACGATCACAGAAAGTAAAGACAGAGATTTCTTTTAATAAGTTAACAAATATACGAAAAATAAGCATACCAAACAAATCTTCCGGAATTCAATTCATTGAATTTCAATTTATTTTAGAGATTGGGGATTAAATGAAGCCTAATGAAAAAGTAATTCGAAGATTCCAACAAAAAATAACACAAAATAGTAATGGATTAATTCTGGAATATGTAAGAATTTCGTATAAGAAAATTTATAATCATGCCAGAATTAACATTAAAACAAAAAAACAGAGATCTTAAAAGCATTTGGGATTTCTTACTCTTTTCCATTATTGTCGGAATAGTAATCTGCTTTCTTATCGGCTTAAACACTTTAAATATGAAAGGAGGAATAATGGCTTATCTAGAACTTACGGGAGCATGTATCTTTATTGGAGGAGCCAGTTTTGGAATTGGTGGACTTTCAGGATTTTTATTTGGGGTACCAAAAATTTTAAATTCAGATACAAATAATCATGACAGAAAACCTTCAGTTACACAAAATGATAATCTTGTTCAGATCAGTGACTGGCTTACAAAGATTATTGTTGGAGTGGGATTAACTCAACTGAATAATATTCCTGAATTTTTAGCGCGTGTGGGAAAATATTTTTCGATAATATTTCAGAATAAAGAGTCTGGCGAAAAAATAGCCATCGCTGTAATATTGTATTTTCTTATTATTGGCTTTTTATCCGTTTATCTGTGGACAAGACTTCATTTTATTGGTATGGTAAAAAAAGTGGAAGATGATTTAGATAAAAAAGTCAACGCAATGGCTGAAGTCATTAATGATACACAGCAAAAAATGACCGATTTAGGCGGCGGAAAAACAATCTCAGAAAAGTTTGATGAAGTAAAAGCAGAAGTAAACAATATTGCTACAAATGATCCGGATGACCCTCAAAAATCAAAATGGGGCGGAAAATCTGAATGTAATGAAAGAAAAATTACGGCAAAAATAGAACCTTCAGAAAATCCTACATTATATAAGGTAACCCTTGAAGTATGCAGTACAAATCCGGCAAATCCTCTTACCGGGTTTGTTAAATTCCATTTACACCCTACTTTTAACAATGACAACCCCATCATTGCGGTTACTGATGGAATTGCAAGGTTGGTTTTAAATAAGGTATATGGAGCATTCACCGCAGGAGCTGAAGCAGATGAGGGAAGTACCCGCTTAGAAATAGATTTGGCAGAATTATCCGGTGTTCCACAGGAATTTAGAGACAGATAAACCTTTTTAATGATTAAATTGTTTAAAATAATAAAAAAGCTGCTCCTTTAGGAGCAGAATCTGTGTAGAAATAAAAATAAATCCGTCAATCAATCCGTAGGATTGGTATCTTTAATGCGGCAATGTTTTAAAGATAGCGTTGCCGGGCTTATTTCGAATACAGCTTCTGTGTAAAAAACAGGTTTGGGAAATATAATAATTATACTTAATTTGCTCAGGATATAAAACTTTACCCCGTAGAAATTCTGCATAATAAATTCAGAAACTCTGCCCATTTAAAGTTCTCTCTATAATTTTTAAACAAACAGACCATGATTCTCGAAGGATTAAATACAGAAGGCGTACTTATTTTTGCCAATACCACCAAGTGTAAAAACTATTACTCGGATAAAGAGTTTAATTACGATTATCCCGATGGATTATCAGAATTATTGAAACAGGGAATCATCCACATTATTACTACTGATGAAGCAGTAGAACAGGTCGATTTTACTTTTAATAAAGATGAAATAGACCGCAATAGATGGGAATTTCACGATTCTTACAACTACTTAAAAGTAGAACCCGGAGATGAAGTCCGCGCTGTTTCTCATGCAGATTTTACCCAGATGTGCCATAATCACAAAGGCGATCTAGAAGCCCATATCAACAGCTCCTTACCCCTTAAAAACATTTTAAACGGGAGCGGAGATGTAACCAAAGAAGAATACTTTAAATATGAATTACCATTGATAGAAATACCAGCGGGAATCTGGAAATTAAATGTTTATTCCCTTAAAGAAGAGCATATCCTTAGCTGGATGGAATTTTTAATCCACCTGGAAAAGATAGAATCCGTTGAAATTGATAAAATCACCCTGAAACCGCTTGAAATCTATTCTTAAATAAAAATACTTTTTGAGAGCAGAAATAATATGAATTATATAGACGACAGCACAGTACCCCAATGCAAGATTGAAGAAAAAAAATTCGAATGGGGAGAACCCTATACAGTCTATACCCCTGTTTTCTGTTTTCCGGATTTATTAAATACCAGACTGGAAAATTCGATTATTTTATTTGGAGAAAATAACTTTAAGCATCAATTATTGATGTTATACAATACGATCAATAATCATGAAGAATCTGAAAGACTTACAAACTATCAGGGAGAAAAATTTAACAGAAAGTCAATATTGGAATTGATAAATACATATCTTACAAAAAACGCAACTTTAACAGCTCCCTGG
This sequence comes from Chryseobacterium sp. HMWF035, assembly GCF_003094695.1. Taxonomy (NCBI): domain Bacteria; kingdom Pseudomonadati; phylum Bacteroidota; class Flavobacteriia; order Flavobacteriales; family Weeksellaceae; genus Chryseobacterium; species Chryseobacterium sp. HMWF035. Next base: position 5,683 of record NZ_QEHP01000063.1, read on the forward strand.
GAAAAATACCACATTGGCTTAACAGAGGATGATTATATAAGGCATCTTGAAGATAAACTTGAAAAATCCCTGTATTATGTAAAAGTTAAGTAAATTTTGAAATAGTACATAATAGAGATTACATCTATAGATCATCGTCTCGCAGAATATCTCTTCTTTGAGCGAAGGTAAATTAAAATAATAGTATGGGAAGAATAATCATAGATTTAAACAATCCTAAATCAGAATATTTTATTACTCAGAACGGAGAAATAATAAATAAATATTTGTCGGGTATTCAGGATATTAATTTAGTCAATGAATTGATAAATAAAGTCGTATATGATGAATTAATATTATATGTGGAAGAAGAGTTTATGTATTTTAGTTTGTGTAAAACAAGTTATAATACCATATCTCAAAACATTTTTGTAGAACTACAAAACAGTGCATTGTTACCCCAATTTCTTCAATATTCAGAGAATATGTATGTAAATTTTGATTATGAAAACGATATATTTATAAATTATGAATTAGGAGAAGATTATCTGAAAAATAATATTCCATGCTTAGTTCATTTGGATAAGAATATGTTAATTTTTTATATTTTGGATGAAGACGACCTTTTCATTATCCCTTAATCATTTCAATAATGTGATTGAACAATAATCCTAAGTTTATTTAAATTAACTAATATAAATTTATAGTGAAATCATTTAACATAAAAGAAACAATCGGAGATAAAGGTAAAATAGTATTTGATGACCTGAGTACAATAGATATATCTTTGGGCATTGAAAATAATATTGACAATTTAAAGGAAGATTTGTTGCAGGTTGAATTGGCAAATGGCAATGTATTAGACATCGGGTGGTATTCTTCATCTGATATTGAAGGACATTTTAGCGTTTGTATAATAAAAAATTATGACTGGATGAAACCATTCTACCTAAAAAAATGTAACCAATGGAATGATTTAAATGAATTAATAAAAGAAGCAATAAGTTTAAATTTGGAAGATCGCTAAAAAACAGGCTGAAAGATTTCAATGAACAATAGAAAACAATACCCTGTTGTGAAAAGTATCCCTACTTTGTACAATAATAATTTCAAACTCAAGAACTGATTTTGCAAACTCTACTTTTAAAAACCCCTGCTGCGAAAAGTCTTTCTACTTTGAGCAATAATTTAAAACTCAAAACTCATACTCCTGAAACTTATATTCTTCCAACTGTAAACAATATTCTTTATTCCTTCAATTTAAATTTTAATATCAAATATATAACTCCTCCTTAAACTGCTCCGTAGGAGCAATATCTGTGTAGAAAAACCCATCCATACAGCAACAGAACTCCGGAGGAGTTCAATATCGCCCCTCCGATATCATCACAACGCAATCTGAAACCTCATTTTCCCTATCTCCACCGACAAACCCCATAAAAAAACCACCGGAAATCCGGTGGTTTTCATATCTGTTAATATCAGAATAATCTTAAGCTTCAGATGAAGGATTATTATCTCCCGTAGGTTTTTCACCTTCCGGTCTTCTCTGTCCTTCCGGTCTGTTTGGTCTTTCAGATCTGTTGTTCTGTCCTTCCGGTCTTGGTCCTCTTTGTTCACCTTCTTTCTTCTCAGGTCTTGGAGGTCTTGGCAACAAAACTTTTCTGGAAAGCTTCATTTTCTTACGGTCATCATAACCCATAAATTTCACTTCCACTTCATCCCCTTCGTTATAAGGAACTTTGTCTAAACGAGCCCATTCGATCTCAGAAATATGAAGAAGACCTTCAGTACCTTTAGCAATCGCTACGAAAGCACCGAAATCCATTACCTTCACAACCTTACCTTTGTAAACTTCCCCTACTACAGGAACAAAAGTAATCTCATTGATTTTTGCAATCGCTTCGTTGATTTTTTCTCTGCTGACACCGGAAATTTCGATTCTTCCGATTTCTCCAATTTCTTCAATTGCAATAACAGTATCTGTATCCTTCTGCATTTGCTGAATGATTTTTCCACCAGGTCCGATTACAGCACCGATGAAATCTTTAGGAATTTCCATCATTACCATTTTCGGAGCGTGAGGTTTCACATCTTCTCTTGGAGCAGCAATTGTTTCAGTAATTTTATTTAAGATATGGATTCTTCCGTCTTTAGCCTGTAAAAGCGCTTTCTCCATAATATCCATTGATAATCCCTGGATTTTGATATCCATCTGACAAGCTGTGATTCCGTCTGCAGTTCCTGTTACCTTAAAGTCCATATCACCTAAATGATCTTCGTCTCCTAAGATATCAGAAAGTACCGTGAATTTCCCTGATTTTACATCAGTTACCAACCCCATTGCAATACCTGAAACTGGTTTTGTAATCTGAATACCCGCATCCATCAATGCCAATGTTCCGGCACAAACTGTCGCCATTGAAGAAGAACCGTTTGATTCTAAAATATCAGAAACGATACGGATAGTATAAGGATTTTCTTCAGGGATCATATTTGCCAAAGCTCTCTGAGCTAGGTTTCCGTGACCAACCTCTCTTCTTGAAGTTCCTCTCAAAGGTCTAGCTTCACCCGTTGAGAACGGCGGGAAGTTATAATGTAAGAAGAATCTTTCGTCATAGTTTGCCATTACGCTGTCTACCATGTTCGCATCTTTTACCGAACCTAAAGTTACAGCCGTTAAAGATTGCGTTTCACCTCTTGTGAAAATTGCAGAACCGTGCGCTCCCGGTAAATAATCGATTTCGCTCCAGATCGGACGAATCGTTTCAGGATCACGACCATCAAGACGGATTTTATCATTCAAAATCATCTGACGCATCGCTTCTTTTTCCACATCGTGGTAATATACTTTTACGAAAGGTGTTACTCTTTCAAGCTCTTCTGCATCTTCTGCATACTGAGCAAGGAATTCTTCACGGATCGCCTTGAATTTTTCTCCTCTTTCTTCTTTGCCTGAAGGAGTTTTCGCTACTTCATATACTTTATCGTAAGTTTCTTTCCAAACTTTTTCACGGATTTCCTCGTCATGAGTTTCGTGAGAATATTCTCTTTTCGGGAATGATTTTCCTACTTTTTCAGCTAATCTTTCCTGAGCTTCAACTTGTTTTTTAATTTCAGCGTGAGCGAAAGTGATTGCTTCCAGCATTTCCTGCTCAGAGATTTCTTTCATTTCACCTTCCACCATTACGATAGAATCTTTAGTAGCTCCCACCATAATATCAAGATCAGAATTCTTAAGATCTTCGAATTTAGGATTAATAGAAAGCTCACCGTCAATTCTTACCACTCGTACTTCAGACATCGGTCCGTTGAAAGGAATATCTGTAATGGCAATCGCTGCAGACGCCGCCAAACCTGCTAAATCATCAGGAATCGACTGTCCGTCATAAGAAATTAATGAAATCATTACCTGAACTTCCGCATGGAAATCTTCAGGGAACAAAGGTCTCAAAACTCTGTCTACCAAACGCATCGTAAGGATTTCCTGATCAGATGGTCTTGCTTCTCTTCTGAAAAAGTTTCCGGGGATTTTACCGCCTGCATAGAATTTTTCTCTGTAATCTACTGTTAAAGGTAAAAAATCTACACCAGGATTGGCTTCTTTGTTGGCTACAACAGTTGCTAAAAGCATTGTTCCGCCCATTTTTACGACTACAGATCCGTCAGCTTGCTTAGCTAATTTCCCTGTTTCAATTGTGATTTCTCTGCCGTCTGCAAGAGTAATCAGCTCTGTAATTGCTTGAGGTACACTCATAAATTGTTTTGTGTTGTACTCCGTATTGAGTACTTTAATTAATTATATTTCGTCTAAATTTTCGTTTGCAAAGATAATGTATTATAATGATTTTTTTAAATTTTTGTCTGTAAAATCTTACCCATCTATCCCATAATCTCCATATATTCTGCACCGAAAACCACTTCTGATTACGAAAACAAAAAAGCAACCTCTTCCGAGATTGCTTTTTATGTGAAAATCTTTGTAGATTATTTTCTTAAACCTAATTCAGCAATAATTGCTCTGTATCTTGCGATATCCTTATTTTTAAGGTAATCTAATAAACTTTTTCTTTTACCTACCAGTTTCACCAAAGATCTTTCTGTGTTGTAATCTTTGTGATTGCTCTTTAAATGAGCAGAAAGGTGGTTGATTCTGAAAGTGAAAAGTGCAATTTGCCCTTCAGCAGTTCCTGTGTCCTGTGCAGATTTTCCGTGTTTTGCGAAAATTTCCTGCTTTTTTTCTGTTGTTAAGTACATTCCAATATTGTTTAATGATTATTATGTAACGGGTGCAAAAGTACGACTATTTTTTTATTCTGCCAACATTATTGATTTCATTTATTGATTTTGATAGAAAAAAATGTTAAAAATTTCTTAAAAAAATTATGCTACCCCACTAAAAGGCAGTAATTTTGCATACGAATTTAGTGATGAGAAAATTAATAACATTTACCACCTTTACTTTAGCTCTTTTTGCAGGTTTTTCTTTATTAAAAGCTCAGAAAAACCATGAAAACAAGATCAAAAAAGTTTTATATTTCAATCCTGAGGTAGAACCCGACCTTCAGGAAATTAAAGAACCTACCAATACGGCTTTCTTCAGCGCAGTTTCTGATAATTTAAGCGAAAGAAAAAACAAAATGCTGAGAACGGAAACCCAGATTTCTTTTGACAGCATAGACAAGCAGACTGTTTGGGATTACTGTAAAAACAACGATGCCGATTTTGCCATTGTTCCGAAAGTAAAATATTTCAAAGTGGGAATCGGAAAATACGTTTTTTCCAATCAGGTCGTGGTAAGCATGAAACTATTTGATGCAGAAGGCAATCTGGTTACCGAAACGGATTATGACACGTATAAAAAGAACATGAGATTGCTTGGTTCCACTGTAAATTCTGTAAAGATAGGAACCAACGGAGCCATCAAAGGAATTTTAAAACAGCTAAAAAAAATTAAACCTTCTGCAGAATCCGGATTTTAATTTCCGGCAGTTAAAACTATTATGCAAGTCATTGAATCTTATAAAATTAAATTCATCCCTGTGTGAATAATTAAAAATATTTTATTAATTTAGTCTGAAACAATTCATTCAAACTATCTCAATTGAAATTTCTTAGCATTTGCAGTTTTTGCAGGTGCTTTTTTTATTCCACTATCGTATTCAAAAGATATTCTTCACTAATTCAATACATTAAAATTAGATAATTTTCAATTATAGGTGAATAATTAAAACCTTTTTTGTATTTTTAGCTTACATTAAATCTAAATAATATGAAAAATTCAAACCTGAAAAAGCTCACCAGAAAGGAGCAGGAAAAGATCAACGGCGGAGGTCTTCAGAAATATCATTACCATTTTGAATGTCCGGGAGGATCCTGCTGTCAAAATGTTTGTGTCTACTACAACTGTCCAGAAGTTTAACCCAAAAAGATTGTTATGAAAAATCTAAAGAAACTAACAAGAAAGGAGCAGGAGAAAATCAATGGAGCCGCTTTGGTACAGTGTACGAAAAATTCGCATTGCTTCGGCGGATATTGCTGCAATTATGCGTGTTATATGTATGCATGCATTGAACCTTAGTGTTTGAGAATGCATGCTGAATGGTAAAGTTCAGCAATGCCGTAAAAAAACAATAATCTATTACTTTTGAAATTTAATTTTTTTCAAAGCATCCGCTTTTTTGCAGATGCTTTTTTTATTCTCAGAAATTTAAATAATCCTTAAATTTTGCAGTTCTTTGGGCAATTTTAAAAATTTGGGCTATTTTTGCACTACTCTTAAAAATTTGACGTTTTGAATTCTAAAGACGAACTTATCTTCAACCCTGCCGATATTGCCGAAACTCTTAGCGAACTTCACGCGGACGAGAGGCTTTTGGCATTCCTGAAAGTTCCGAAAGAATACAAAGCAGATGTTTTTTCGCATCTTGATCCCGATTTTCAGGAAGAAACCATCAGAAGTATCGGAAGCGATGAAGTTTCAGAAATCCTGAATGCGATGACGCCGGATGACAGAACGGCTCTTTTTGAGGATTTTCCGGATGAACTTATTAAGTATTCCATCAATCATCTTAATCCGCAGGAACGCAGAATTGCGCTTAAATTATTAGGTTACGATTCGGATTCTATTGCCCGTCTTATGACGCCTTATTACATCCAGATCCGTAAAGAATGGACAATTAAAAGATGTCTTCAGCAGATTAAAAAAGTGGGAAGTAAAGTAGAGACGATGAATTATCTCTACGTTGTGGACGAAAGAAACCGGCTGATCGACGATATTGCTCTGGGAAGTCTTTTGTTGGCAGAAGAAGAAACTTTGGTTTCAGAAATTACGGATAATCATTTTGTTGCGATTACCACAACGACGACTAAAGAGGATGCGGTACAGTATTTCGAAAAGTATGACCGTGCTGCGCTTCCTATTATTACTGAAGCCGGAGTTCTGGTAGGAATTGTAACGATTGATGACATTCTCGACCAGATCGAGCAACAGAATACGGAAGATATCCAGAAATTCGGGGGATTGGAAGCTTTGGATGTTCCTTATACGCAGACTTCTCTTATCGAAATGGTAAAAAAGAGAGGAATGTGGCTGATTATTTTATTTTTCTCTGAAATGCTTACGGCTTCGGCGATGGGCTATTTTGAGGATGAAATTCAGAAAGCGGTTGTTCTCGCACTTTTTGTTCCTTTGATTATTTCCAGTGGAGGAAATTCCGGTTCACAGGCTGCAACTCTGATTATCAGAGCGATGGCACTTCAGGAAATCACTTTAAAAGACTGGTGGTATGTGATGAGAAAAGAAATTTTCACGGGTTTATCATTGGGCGGAATTTTAGGGATCATCGGTTTCCTGAGAATTATGATCTGGCATAAAGCAGGTTTTTTCGACTATGGAATTCACTGGGCTTTTGTTGGATTAAGTGTAGGCGTTTCTCTGGTGATGATCGTCCTTTGGGGAACACTTTCGGGCTCTATGGTTCCTTTTATTCTTAAAAAATTAAAACTCGATCCGGCAACTTCTTCCGCTCCTTTTGTAGCCACGTTGGTGGATGTAACGGGATTAATCATTTATTTTTCGGTCGCAGGACTTTTCTTAACGGGTAAACTTTTGTAATTTTAGGCGACATCTAAAATAGTACAATGAAGGTAGTTTCTTTGGTTCCCTCGATTACGGAGGCTTTATTTGATTTGGGTTTAACGGAAAAAGAAGTGGTCGGAAGAACGAAATTCTGTATTCATCCCGCTGAAAAGGTAAAAGATGTACCGGTTATCGGCGGTACGAAAAATATCAATATTGAAAAAATAAAGGCTTTGCAGCCTGATCTTATTTTAGCCAATAAGGAAGAAAATGTAAAAGAACAGGTAGAAGCTTTAATGCAGGACTTCAAGGTAATCGTCACCAATGTTGAAAATATTGAGGACAATTATTATATGCTTAAAAATTTAGGCAAAATATTTCATCGGGAAGAAAAAGTACAGCTTTTTAATCTTAAAATCTATGATGTTCTCAACCACGCAAAAATTGAATCTCCCATAAAAGTTGCCTACTTAATTTGGAATAATCCTTATATGACGATAGGTTCCGATACTTTTATTCATAAAATTCTGGGTGAGATCGGTTTTGAAAATATTTTTAAAGATCGGAAACGTTATCCTGTGATTCAGACGGAAGATCTTGCGGAAGCAGAACTCATAATGCTTTCTTCCGAACCTTTTCCTTTTAAAGAGAAACATATTAAGGAACTAAAGAAGTTTTATCCTGATAAAAAAATAATGATTGTAGACGGAGAGGCGTTTTCATGGTACGGAACGCACATTGCGAAGTGCGAAAATTATTTTAAGGAACTTATTTCTGATCTTAAACACGAATTTCACTAATTTTTTCACGAATGGCACTTACTCTTTTTTTATAAATTTTCTAAGTTTTGGCTAAAGCCAATTTATTCATTTGTTTATGAAAACGGACTAAAGTCCGTTTCTATTGATACCACTTCGAAAGGAAATTTTGATCTATCCTATCCTATCATACAAAAGACTCCGGCTCTTCGAGCCGGAGTCTTATATTTTAACACTTTAAAAGCGAGATTTTTACAAAATTTTAGAAACTTCGTTACACAGCCATTCCAATAATTCTCTGTCTTCTTCTGTAAAAGGATCAATCGTATGAGAATCGATATCGATCTGGCCGATATTCTGTCCGTCTTTGAAGATTGGAACTACAATTTCCGCTTTGGTATCGATAGAACAGCTTAAATAATTACTTTCTTCGTGTACATCGGGAACAACAAACGTTTCATTGGAAACGGCAACCTGACCGCAGATTCCTTTACCGTAAGGAATGATGGTGTGATCCGTAGGAGCTCCAACGTAAGGTCCCAGTTTCAACTCATCTTTATCTCCGTTTTTGAAATAAAAACCCGTCCAGTTGAAATAGGATATTTCCTGATCCAAAAGGTGACACACTTTCTGAAGTTTCTCATCTGTATTATGTTTCGGACTTTCAAGAATAGACGAAAGTCGTTTTTTTAATTCTGACATTTTTTTACTGTTTTAAGAAAATTGTTTTAAGGAAAGTTCTTCTTTGTAGCCGAACATTCCACGCTCTTTTATCATCTCTGCCACTCCTTCCGGAAGCTGATTTTCCCATCCTTTCATATTGCACCCGATTTTCTTCAGGATATCTCTGGAATAAATTTCCAAAAATTCCGGATTATAATTGGTAATATCTACAATACGGTTGTTATGCTTGAAATATTTATAAAGTTCCTTAAGGTTTTCTTCCACTTTAAGGTTATCGGAATCCAGTAATTCGTGAGTTTCCGGATCTTTATAAGGATACAGATATACTCTCATGCCGTTTCGGAAAAATTTCCCGAAAGCTTCCAGAATTCCTCCCGATAAATTTTTATAATATTTTTCATCGAATACCATCAATAGATTATTCACGCCCATTGCCACACCGATTTCTCCGCTTGTGTAGGAAGCAAAATAATCAATCAGTCGGTAATATTCAGAATAATTGGATACGATTACGGTATATCCTAATTTGCCGAGAACATCCACTCTGTCGAGAAAATCTCTTTCATTGATGTCTCCGTCGGCTCTTAGGTTTGAAATGGTAATTTCTATTAAAACTTCGGTTTCATCCTGAGTACAGGTTACTTCTTTCATGAACATATCGAGTCCGTTCTGAAGCATATCGATGTTCACCTTCGTTACAGGTCTGAAACTTCCTCTTACCGCAAAAATATTTTTCTTGTACAAAATATCTGCAGGAAGCATATTATTCCCTTCCGAATTGAAAATTACGGCATCCGTCATTCCGTTTTTAACCAACTGTAAAGACATCAGTCTGTTATCCACATACGCAAAAGCCGGTCCGCTGAAATCGATCATATCAATTTCAAGATTGTCTTTTGCAACGTCGTCGTATAAAGATTCAATTAAATTTCGTGGATTGTCGTAGTAATGAAAGGCTCCGAAAATAAGATTTACCCCCAGATTTCCAAGGGTTTCCTGCTGCAACGTGGCATCATTTTCCTTGAATTTTACGTGAATAACGATTTCATTGTAATCTTCGTTCTCCTTTACCTGAAAACGGATTCCTACCCAACCGTGACCTTTCACTGTTTTATCGAAATTAATCGTGGTAACAGTATTGGCGTAAGAAAAATATTTTCTGTTGGGGTTGCTCTCTCTGGAAATTCTTTCTTCGATAAGGGCTACTTCATAGCGAAGCATTTTTCGAAGTCTGTTTTGGGTAACGTATCTGTTTTTTACCTCTTTTCCGTAGATGGCATCACTAAAATCTTTGTCGTAAGCCGACATCGCCTTAGCAATTGTACCGGAAGCTCCCCCTGCTCTAAAAAAGTGTCGGACTGTCTCCTGCCCTGCTCCAATTTCTGCGAAAGTACCATAAATAGTAGGATCTAGATTAATTGTTAATGCTTTTTGTTTAGGAGTTAGTTTCTGATACATTAGGACATTAAATTTTTCGTAAATTTACCAAAATTAAACCAACCTCAAAAGAAAATGAAGTTGAAATTTTTAGGAACGGGAACTTCGCAGGGTGTTCCTGTGATTGGCTGCACTTGTGAAGTGTGTACTTCAAGTAATCCCAAAGACAGTCGTCTTCGGTCTTCTGTGATGGTAACCACCGATGAAGACAAAAAAATCCTTATTGACTGCGGACCCGATTTCAGACAGCAAATGCTTACCCACAAGGAAGATCGTGTAGATATTGCTCTGCTTACTCATGAACATAATGACCATGTTATCGGCCTTGATGATATGCGTCCCCTTATTTTTAAAACAGGAAAAGATATTCCTTTGTACTGTTCTTCAAGAGTTGCCGACGAAGTTAAAAACCGTTTTCCTTATGCGTTTGCGGACGAAAAATATCCCGGAGCTCCGGCTTTTGAACTTCATGAAATTGAAAATAAACCATTCACAGTTGTAGATACAGAAATTACCCCGATTGAAGTCATTCATTTTAAAATTCCCGTTTTCGGTTATAAATTTAAAAAGCTTGCTTATATTACAGATGCAGGATTTATTTCTGAAGCGGAAAAAGATAAGCTGAAAGGTCTGGATGTATTGATTTTAAACTGCATCCGTAAGTCTGATCCCCATCCTGCCCATTTCATTTTGCCGGATGTTATTAAATTATTTGAAGAACTGAAACCTGAAAAATTATTTTTAACCCACATCAGTCATCATTTAGGATTGCATAACGTTGAAGATAAACTACTTCCCTCCGGAATGCACCTTGCCTACGATGGTTTGGAGATTATTTTTTAAAATTTTTCTTTAAAAAACTTTGTAAAATAAAGAAAAGTTTCTATATTTGCACACCGATTCAAAACAAGGTAACACACTTGCCCAGGTGGCGGAATTGGTAGACGCGCTGGTCTCAAACACCAGTTCTTAGGAGTACCGGTTCGATCCCGGTCCTGGGTACAAAAAACCTCTGAAATCATTTGATTTTCAGAGGTTTTTGCTTTTCAGGGTGGTCAAAAGGGTGGCTGAAAAATTATCTTCCATATTAATTTAAATAGACATCCTATCTATTACATATCTTCGTTATCCCCACCCCCTCCACATAATCTTTATATTATATAC
>NZ_QEHP01000064.1:0-2232 GCF_003094695.1 Chryseobacterium sp. HMWF035
TTAAAGTTAGATGCTTCTTCATTGAAGTTTATTGTGAAATAAATTTTCCTTTAAGAAATAATAAAGCCTTCTCTCAATTGAAAGAAGGCTTTTATTTTGTATGAATCTTATTAAAAATTAACGATTCTGTAATTTTATATTTATAAATTTTATGGTAATATTACGATCTTAAAAATTTACCATGAAAAAACAACTATTAATGTGGGGATTTGCTTCAGTTTTGGCAAATGCTCAGGCTCCTGCGGGTTATTATAATTCTGCCAACGGACTTTCCGGAGCTTCTCTGAAAACAGCATTGAGTTCAATTATTACGAACGGTCATCAGGACAAAGGCTACAATGCGCTTTGGACGGGTTTTAAAATAACCGACATCGACAAAAATTATGAAAACGACGGTTCTATTTTAGACATTTATTCTGAAAATCCTACCGGCGCAGATCCTTACAATTTTATTCCTGTAACCAACCAATGCGGAACATATACAGAAGAAGGAAATTGCTATAACAGGGAGCATCTTATTCCTCAGAGCTTATTTAATTCTGCTTCGCCGATGTATTCCGACATCAATTTCATCAGAGCAACAGACGGAAAAGTAAATGCCATGAGGGCAGATTATCCTTTTGGAATCGTAGGAACAGCTACTTCCCTATCATCTAACGGTTCTAAACTTGGAAGTTCTGCTTCACCCGGATATTCAGGAATTGTTTTTGAACCTGTTAATGAATTTAAAGGTGATATCGCACGTATGATTTTTTATTTTGTAACCCGCTATCAGAGTAAGCTTGCCACATTTTCTTCCGGAGATATCTTAGGAAACTCTGCTTTTCCGGGATTGCAGACCTGGGAACTGAATGTTCTGCTGGCTTGGCACAATCAGGATCCTGTTTCTCAGGCTGAAATCAACCGGAATAATGCAGCATATGCTTATCAGGGAAACAGAAATCCTTTCATCGATAATCCGAATTATGTGAACCAGATCTGGGCTCCCGCAGATACACAGGCTCCGACAACCGTGACAGGGCTTAGTATTTCAGGAACTACTTCAAGCAGCATTTCGCTTTCATGGAATGCTTCAACCGATAATGTTGGGGTTACTTCTTATAACGTTTACATGAACGGAAATTTACAGGCAACTGTAAGCTCCACTTCTGCAACCATTTCCGGATTAAGCCCTTCTACCACTTATCCTTTTTATATTGTAGCCAAAGATGCAGCGGGAAATTCTTCTCCGAACAGCTCTACCGTTTCAGGAACCACCAATGCTCCAATTGATACACAGGCTCCTTCTACCGTTACCGGTCTTGCGGTTACGGGAACTTCGCCAAGCAGTATTTCGCTTTCATGGAATGCTTCGGCAGATAATGTTGGCGTTACTTCGTATGATGTCTACATGAACGGAAATTTAAAAACATCGGTAAGTGCAACTTCTGCGACCATTTCCGGATTAAATGCTTCCACAACCTATACATTTAATGTGATCGCTAAAGATGCTGCAGGAAATTCTTCAGCCAATAGTTCTACAGTTTCGGGAACTACGGATGCGGTTCCTCCTCCGACGAATTGCGTCTATGAAAATTTTGAAAATATTCCTGCAGGTACTACCGGATATTTAACAAGAACATGGACAAATAATGGTATTACATGGACTGCAACGGATGCAAGAACGGATCAGACGATTTCCAACAAAGCGATCACAATAAGAGATGGTGCCTTAACATCGAGCAGTTCAGTGAATGGAATCGGATCATTGACGGTAACTACCCAACTGAAATTTACAGGTTCTAATGGAACTTTCACCGTTAAAGTAAACGGAACGGCTGTAGGAACAATTCCTTACAATATCAGTGCAGCAACTTCTACAATCAGCAATATTAATATTTCGGGGAATGTGGTGGTAACTTTAGAAAATAATTCTACCACCAACAGAGTTGCCATTGATGATCTAAGCTGGACCTGTTATTCGGGAACGGCAAAGCAGGTTCAAAGTTTTTCTACTGAAAACATTTCAGATCAGAATACATTACAGGTTTCGCCAAACCCTGTTTCCAATAACGAAATTTTTGTGAAAGGTGAAACGCAGAATATTAAGAAAGCGGAGATCTATAATCTTCACGGAAAAGTAATGCAGACCATTGATCAGCCTTTTAAAAACAGTAAAAATTCTATTAAAATTAAAAATCTGGAGCAGGGAATTTATATTTTAAAGTTAGATGCTTCTTCATTGAAGTTTAT
>NZ_QEHP01000065.1:0-29172 GCF_003094695.1 Chryseobacterium sp. HMWF035
ATACAATCTTTTCGTATTTGTCTAACACGCTCTCTTGATAAATTATTTTTTATTGCAATTTCTTCAAGAGTTCGATCTTCTGTATTATTATAAATTTTTAATGCCTGCTGAATTATTGAATTATGATTTTTGTTAAAAAATGCATTATTTTCAAATAGAAAATCTGTTAATTGAAAAATAGATTCAGATTGTAAAATTTCAATTGGAATTTTGGAGATAGAAAATGTCTGACGAATTAAAAAACTATTTTTTAAGGTTATTAATTGATGTTCATCATTAGCTTCTTTAACACTTATTATAAAGTCATTTACGATTGAAATATAAACTTCCAGCTCCAGAATAGACTTTTTTCCTACGTTATCAATCGAAGCAAGAATAAATTTTTTGTTTAATAAGATTTTTTCGGCAAAATTTCTCACACTAAAATTACCGTTTAGGAATTGAGAAATAGCATTTTTACTTCTTACAGAAAGACTATTAGTATTTACAAGAATAAAACTATTAATAACCTCTCTTTGGATTCTGCTCAAACTTACAATAGTCTCTTCTAATGTATTTTCATTTGCTTTTTCAATCGTATTATTTATGATATTTGTTTCGTATTTCCTGCATAAATCAATTAACTCTCGATCAGATCTGCGTCCACAATTACGAAGCGTTTCAAATGAGTGATTTCTAAAATAGTAATCTATTAATTTATCAAGAGATTCAAGACTATTGTATTTACAAATATTATACGAGCGGACACTTATTTCATTATTTTTATAAATTTCGTCTATTGTCATTTTGCAGCATAATTGATTATCAAGTATAAGAAGTATTTTTAAGATTAAAATACGGCTTTCCATATTTTAGTCTTAAAAATACTTGCATTCCGACATTGTTTTAGCTTTAGTAAGAAAATTATCTAATCTTTTGATTAATTGGATTAGTCTATTCCAACCTCACATACACTAAGCCCCTCCAATCTCCTTCCCCTCCCCACTCTTCACCTTATCCACATGCAGCTTGGCGAGCATTTTTTTGATGATATATTCATCGGCTTTCTGCTGTCCTTCGAAGATTAATTTGCCATCTTCGCAGATCTCAGAAATATATTTGTATAAGCCGTCGTAGAGTTCTTTTTGAGTACCGATAATTCCTGCTACTTTTTTCATGAACTGGGTCTGCTCATCGGCTTTTGCGGCAATAGCGAGTTGAAAATTCTGTAAATCCTGAGGTATTGTACTTTTCATTCCCTTATCCTGTAAAACCGTAAGATGCGCATTGACCAATGAAATAAGGTCTGTAAGCTTACTGCCGACTCCTTCGAAATTACGCTTCTTAATGTCCGTCAGAATCTGTGTGGTGAGGTTAGTGGGAATCCCAGCTCTTTCAATGCGTATCCGTAGACTTTTAAGAGGTTTCTTCAGGTCTTCTCCTAAAAGATAAAGTGCCTGAGTAGCCTGTTTCTGCTGCACCAGAGCTGTATTACTGGCTTCTTTCTGCTCTACTTCTGTAATTTTCGACTGAAAAGCATCTTTATATGCCTGCGTATAATTGTGATCTTCCTCTGCAAAAAGCAAAAGGTCTCTGCTGAAACTGGCGATAAGGTCTTTTGCCAGCGGAAGATATTCTTCCTGTTTGATATACATGGTTATTTGTTTTTAATTTAATACTAATATAATAATTTTTATTACAAATTCAATATATAGTTAAACATATTTTTCAATAATTATATTTATTTCACTTTTTCAGTACATCTCCAAATCATTGAAAACTAAGCAATAATAGTATCTGACAAAGAGAATCATCCTTACTCATGGTAAGCAAATAAAAAATATGGATTAGAAAAAATTTGTTCTTCATGGGATTAAAAATTAGCAAGCGGTTTTCTAACGGAGATCCTTCGCCAAGCTTAGGATGACACCTCGAATACCAACCGCAATATTTAAACATCTTCAGCCTGAGTATGTCGAAGCGTTTATTAGTAAAAGAGATAAGTCAATAAGTTAAATATTTATTAAATAACTTATAAACTAGAGTGAATGAGATTTTTCATCAGGTCAAAACCTTTGGTTTGCAGGGTAATTATTTGGAGACTCCGGACAAAATGCCTGCACACAAAGGTCAACAGGGTTTTTCGTCCATCAAAATGCTGTTCTCTGTGGGATGAATTGCGTTTACCTTTAAGCTGAAATCTATTTCAGAAAGATCAATCTGTTTTTACGCTTAGAAAATTGCTGTTTTCAGCAGAGACAATACTTTTATCCTCCGCTGAAACTTATTCCAATTCGATGGGATTATACGGAAGAGGAGGAGATTTTACAGCGATCTGGCTGCCATCTTCGTTATACGCTTTTCCATGAAAAAAGCCGGGATTGTCATGATACGTTTGCAATGCTTTTCTAAACTGCTCTCGGGTTATATGAAGAATTCTTTTTTCATTTCTCAGATAGACTGCATTTATCTTTTTATCCATTGCAATAGCTGTAAAATGAAAATTATTGTCGCTGTCTTCCAATTCTAAAATTAAACCGGGAAGATTCTGAAAAATATAAGGCCCGTTGTTAATAGGAATTTCTTTGCAATACCATGCTGTATATTTTCTTCCCCGATACTTCGTAGTGGCTTTATGGCATATATACCCAAGGATTTCTCTGGTCTCGTTTTCAAGTTTCCAGTCGAGAGCGGGCTGTTTTTCTTCATATTGGTACGTAATATTTGTTTTATCCTGTACCGTAATGTTATTTTCCTGAAAATTTTTAATTAAAATACTTCTCCATTTTTCCGCTAAATTAAGGGACTGGCCTAATTCTTTAGCTCCTATTTTCTCCAAATGACTGTATTTTTCCATTAAAGAATCTTTGCGCAATACATTAAAATCTGAAAATTTAGAAAATTTCTTTCCTATCTGCAAAACACAGGTTGTTTCCAGCTTTTTCTTTTTGGGATCTTTAACAAATTCTGCTTTGTAGTAAATATTCTGATAACTGCTGTCAATAACCATGGCTTCATAAGAATCAGGTTTCATAGATAAATTTCCGCTTACGGAAATCTGGGCATGGGAGAAAAAACCAAAGAATAAAAACAGGGACTTTAATAAATGATGAGGGTGAAACATTGGTGATCTGATTTAGAAATTTACTGTGTTAAAATATATATTGAATTTAAGATTCAGCTCAATGGCTGCAATTAACAATTCATCATTGTTTTTATTTGATGGGATTAAAGACAGAAATTGGCTGAACTTTTATTAAAAAAATAACTTTATTCTTTTACACAACCACAAAAATAACAAAAAGATGAGTTAAACTTTTGTTCAAAATACT
Source organism: Chryseobacterium sp. HMWF035 (assembly GCF_003094695.1). Lineage (NCBI taxonomy): Bacteria > Pseudomonadati > Bacteroidota > Flavobacteriia > Flavobacteriales > Weeksellaceae > Chryseobacterium > Chryseobacterium sp. HMWF035. Next base: position 3,312 of record NZ_QEHP01000065.1, read on the forward strand.
GATTATAAAAGAAAAAGATGGCGATAGCTTAAAAAAGGCTCCAATTTTAATTTTTGTAAAACTTAAACATTCTCACAATCACTTCTCATACCTGCTTTTTAAATTTTATTTTCACTTATTGATTATCAATCCCTCTTAATCCTTTCTCAAATGTTAATTATTTTTTAAATTTGCACCCTATGATGAAACCTGTTGGAAAATTAATTGTTATCGGAGGTGCTGTAAACAAAGGAAGTTTTGCAGAAACCGATTTTGATCAAAGTGTAGAAAAAAACCTGAATTTTTTTGAGAGAGGAATTCTTCGAAAGATTATTAATGAATCTAAATTGAAAGAGAATTCCGTTATTGAGATTATCACCACTGCCTCTCAGATTCCGCAAATTGTAGGTTCCGAATATAAAAAAGCCTTCGAGTTTTTAGGCGCTAAAAATGTAAACATCCTTGATATTCATAACCGTGAGGAAGCGAATTCTGATGCTATTGTTGCGAGAGCCAATGCGGCAGATGTGGTGATGTTTACAGGTGGAGATCAGCTGAGACTGACTTCAATTCTTGGCGGAACAAGGTTTCACGATACCATTTTACTGAAATATCAGGAACAGGATTTCATCTACTCAGGAACTTCTGCCGGAGCCGCTGCGGCATCGGAGAATATGATTTATCAGGGAAGCAGTTCCGAAGCTTTGCTGAAAGGAGAAATTAAAACCACTCAGGGTTTGGGACTGATTGATAATGTGATTATCGATACGCATTTCGTACAGAGAGGAAGAATCGGAAGACTTTTTCAGGCGGTGGTAAACAATCCGAGAACTCTGGGAATCGGTCTGGGAGAAGATACCGGATTGTTCATCCATAATGATGTGATGACTGCGGTAGGTTCGGGACTGGTGATTCTGGTGGACGGAAGGTTTATTAAAGACACGAATCTTACGAATATTAATCTTGGAGAGCCTATTTCTATTGATAATTTAACGGTTCACGTAATGTCGATGAACGATCATTATGATCTTACGACTAAAGCGCTGACCATCGAAAATTCTCAGTTTAATCCGATCCCGCAGGAAAAGTAGAATGTGAATGGTAAATGGTGAATTGTTCCTGTGACAATTTTAGATATTTACAACGAACTTTTTTAAATAAAATATTCCTGTTGGAAAACGCAAAGACGCAAGATTTTTATTCGTCTCAAATCTTTAAGGCGCAGGAAAATCCAAGATTTTCAATAAGGATTGATGCTTAATTTTATCGTGGATAGAAAGAATCTCAAGACTGTTATATAAATGAGATTCGTGACCAGTGAAAAGCACAGTGAACGATTGAAATATGCAGGAAAATCTTAGCCCCGATAGAAACGGCATCCTTTTGGCTTGCGGACGGAGCGAAGCGGAGTCCGTAACCCAAAAGATACAGTGGATAGCGGGAGTAAGCTCCAAATAAAATATAAACGACATCAGAATATATGAAAATAATCATCCACGGCGGATTTTTCTCGGAAAGCGACCAAAGCCACGAAGTAAAAACAGCCAAACAAAATTCATTAAAAAATATTGCTCTCAAAGCATTTGAATATTTAAAATCCAATTCAGCATTTGATACCGCTGCCTACGCTGTTTCTTTGCTGGAAGATGATGAGCTTTACAATGCAGGAATCGGTTCGCAGATCCAGAGTGATGGCGTGATCAGGATGAGTGCAGCGATTATGGATGGAGAAACCCAGAAACTAAGCGGTGTTATCAATATTCAGGATGTGAAGAATCCTGTTTTTGTAGCGAAAGAGCTGATGAAAGAAGACGACCGGGTTTTAGGAGGAAGCGGTGCAAAAAATTATGCTACAGAACATGGTTTCGAGAATTTTTCAACCGAAATTCCGCAAAGGAGAAAAGAATATGAAGCGAAAATTGAAAATGGCGGAAAAGGAACGGTAGGTTGTGTAGCGATTGATAAGGACGGAAAATTAGCCGTTGCCACTTCTACAGGAGGAAAAGGTTTTGAAATTCCGGGAAGGATATCCGATTCGGCTACTGTTGCCGGAAATTATGCGAATTCTTTCTGTGCGGTAAGCTGTACCGGAGTGGGTGAAGATATTGTAAGCAATGCCACCGCAACGAAAATTGTAACCCGAGTTACCGACGGCATGACGATAGAAAAAGCGTTTACAAAAACTTTCGACGAGTTAAAAACCATCGATGGCTTTGCTGGTGCGATTGCTATTGATAAAAACGGAAATATATACCACCAAGATTCTTATCCCACTATGGTTTTTGCAAGTTTTGACGGAGAAAATTATGAAGTTTTCAATTAAATTTAACATTATTTTATAAGTCTGTTTATTTTTTTGGCACACATTTTACATGATTACTAACATCAAACTTTAATATTAACTTAAAAAAATAGAAATCATGGGAAATAAGACAAAAGGCTTATTAGCGTTATTAGGATTAGGAGCACTTGCATACTGGAAATACAAAAATTCTTCTGAAGAAGATAAGCAAATGGTGAAAGATAAGATCAACACTGCAAAAGACAACCTAAACAAATGGGGAAATGATCTTAAAGATAAAGCCAACAACGTTGCTTCGCAGGTAAAAGATAAAGCAAACGATGTAGCTTCTCAGGCTCAGGATAAAGCGGAAGATCTTAAGAATAAGGCTCAGGAAGCGGTAAGCTAGAATAAGTAGTTTATTTTAACATTCATATATACAGGAAAGTCATCGTAATTTTTTATTACGATGACTTTTTTTGCGCTTCAATGGCAAAAACCAAAGGAATTTTATTTCCGAACTGAGGTATTCTCCATTTTCCTTTTTCAAATTCTTCAACGTGCCTTAAACATGGATACGGCGACCAGTCGAATTCCTGAAACTTTTTGATCTGAAGATCCTCATTAATTAAATTCTGAAGAACTTCCGCCAGAGAATGATTCCACATCACATAATCCTGAACAATATCCGCAGACTGATCTGCATACGTTCCTTCATAGGTTTCCACAATCGGTTTTTCGTTGAAATAGTTGTATTGTACGCCTTTGAAATCGTCATCGTACATCCAGACTACAGGATGAAATTCTGCCATTACAAATTTCCCTTCCGGTTTCAGAAAACGGGTAATAATTTTTGCCCATTCTGCGAGATCGGGAAGCCAGCCGATTGTTCCGTAGCTTGTAAAAACAATGTCGAATTTCTGATCGAAAACATCAGGAAGACTGTACAGATCTGTACAGATAAATTCTGTATCGGTTCCTGCTTTCTGAGCCAGATCTTTTGCTGCTGCAATGGCTTTATCCGACAAATCGATTCCCGTAACTTTTGCGCCCATTCTCGACAGCGAAATAGAATCCTGCCCGAAATGACACTGCAAATGAAGAATAGTTTTACCTTTTACATCTCCTAAAAGATCTAATTCAATTGAATTTAACGAAGTTCTTCCCTGCAAAAATTCATCTACAAAATAGAAATCTGATTTGAGATGAGGTTCTACTTTGGCATTCCATGAATTTTTGTTGATTTCAAGATAATTTTCCATTGTTTTTTAGTTTTATTTATAAACCTGTTTAAACTTTTTTACCGCAAAAGATTTTAACACAGTAGTTATTTAAGTTTAATACCTAAATGGAAAAAAGAGCAGATAAGTTTAAAACATCAAAGATTTTTTTTCTTTGCAGACTTTTGAAATACTTTACATAAATCCACTAAAGTATTTTATCTCTTTTGCGGTTAATTCTGAAATTAGTTTAAAACAGTTTTCTTAATCAGCTTTAAAATATTAAAATTACCAACCCTGAATCACATAGTTTTTAACCAAAAGCTTTCTTTCAGGCTGTGAAGCATCTTCCGGCTTAAACCACACTTCCACCCTGCTTCCGTAATAATCTCCCCAATCTCCCTCCTGTACGTTAAACTGTTTACTCAGAGGGAATTCTTTCAGTTCATCACTAGGATTTTCCACTTTCACTTTAGTATCTTTTGCAATTTCTTTTTCAGATAAAATTCTGTTGGTGGTAAGATCAAACATTTTCAGATAAACAGTTCCTTTTTCAATTTTATTTAGGAAAACCTGATATTTATAGGTTCCGGGCTGATTATAATCATAAAGGATCACTTCCGGTTTATCGACTTTAAATAATGGTTTTTCGTCACTAAAAGATAGTTTTAAAGGCGTATCTACTTTCACATTATTGGGGTTGTAAATATCTCCTTTGTATTCTTTGTAAGGACTTTTGGGAAGCAGAACTGTAAAGAAAACAGCCGTAATAAACATAAATATGACCGAAAGAACGACCTGTACAAGACCTTCTTTGAATCTTTTCTTAAAAATTTTTGATATTCCTAAAATAATATACCCCAAAGCAACCATTATCGGCGTTATGAAGCACAAATTCCAGATAATTTTGTTTACCGGCAAAATAAGCATCCATATCCAGCAAAAAATACCGACAGATGAAATAAAAAACGGCGCAGACCATTTTCCGTTGAATATTTTAAAAAAAATTGCTTTTATCATAGTTTTTCTAATAGTTTTTTCTTTTGTGATGTAAATTCTTCTTCTGTTAAAATACCGTTTTCTCTCAGTTGTCCTAATTTTTCGAGCTGTTCCAGAACGCTTTCGGAAACTGTATTCTCCTCCGTAGATGAGGCTTTGGAAACTTCTTCTTTGTTGTATATTTTACTGATGAAATGGTAAAAATCTTCAGCATAATCTTTGTTGAAGAACGATTCAAACTCAACCGTTTTTTCTTTTGTATGAATTCTGATGTTCGGCGACACAAAGTTTTTTACGAAGCTTACTTCAAGAATATTATCATTGAGAAATTCATTCACTTTTGCCGGAGAAAACATCGCTTTGGAAACCGAAATGATTCTTTTTGCCGTAACGAGCAAAATTCCCGCATCCGTTGTTTTGGCGAACTGAGCATCTATAATCGCTAAAATTTTCTCATCCAGATCAAGAACATACGGAAGTTCTTTAATTTCGCCTTTTGTAAACAGAGAAAGATTTGCTCTCAAACTTTCCAGTTGCTTTTTTATCTCTTTCAGTCTTTTTTTATAAAGATCTTTTGACAGCACATTCTGTTCTGAATCTGCTATTGAAGGTAAATTTTCGGCAATATTTTCCTGAACGGTTTCCTCTTTAGCAATTTCTCCGTTATGGAGGAGATTTTCAATATCTTTCAAACTGAAGCGATGCAGATCCGAAAGCAGTTCTTCGTTCATCGCACTCGCTTTTTCAAGGCATGAATTACAGATGATATTTCCGTCAGACAGTTTATTTTCGCCCAACATCGTGTCGATTGAAGTCAGTTTTTTTCCACACAATCCGCAATGATCGTTCATTGTAAATAATTATTTTTGATTTAATCCGTTTAGCTTTTTGATCTGATCATACATAGACAAAAGATATAAATGAATTTGAAGATCACTTCAGCTTAAAAAATCTTTGATTTCTATCTTTTGAAAACGACTTCTCAATTTCTTTTGCGGTCAAATTTTAAAATCAGTCTTCTAAACGGACATTCTGAATATTAAAGTCGGTCTAATAATTTTTTCTTCTGTTCTGTAAATTCCTGATCCGTCAGAACGCCCATTTCCCGAAGTTTTCCAAGTTTTTCCAACTGTTCAAAAATAACTTCAGGTGCTTCTTTTGGTACACCGGAATTTTGCTGTACCGGATTTAAATCGGCAGGCTTTTGAAAAGGATTCTCAGAAACCGGCATATTGTACAAATTATAAGACGAAGACTGAATTTGTTGTTGTTGTTGTTGTTGTTGTTGTGAAGTAGACTGACTGATCGTACCATTCAGATATTGATTAACCGCATTGCAGAAATTCTTTCCGTCATTTTTATTATGAAGCTTAAATTCTGCCGCGGAACCGTTCTTAGAGAAAATTTTCAGGGTTGAATACAAAAGACTTTCCACATGATCTACAGAACGGATATTTTCGAAGAGATATTCGTCTTTCTGCACATTTCCAAAAAGTTTTTTATCAATAAAAACAACTCTTCTCTGCGTAGAAAATAAAAGTCCTTCCACTTTTGCAGGTATGGTAAGACCTTCTGCAATAGCGGTTAACTTTTCATTATTTTCTAAAATATGAACGAGTTCCTTTACTTCGCTGTTTACAAAAATGCTTAACCTCGCATTCAGGGCAACAATCTGATCCTGAATATCATCAAGTCTGGTCACTGTTCCTCCAAATCCAAAAGACGGTGTTTCGGGACTCTGAAAGTTTGAAGTCTGCGACGATCCAAAATTTTCAGTTTCGCCAATTTTTCCCTGCAAAATAATTCCCCTGATTTCAGGCAGGAAAAACTGCTGCAGATTATTGACAACATCCTTATTGATATTGGAAGCCTCATTCAGGCATTTGTTACACAGAATATGATTGTCCGCCAGTTTATTTTCGCCCAAAAGCGTATCCATAGATGTTAAAGGCGTTCCGCACAATCCACAAATATTGTTCATTTGGTTTTCATGTTTAAAAGTTTAAAAAAAGCATAAAACAATTTATGATTTTCTAAAATACAAATTTGTAATTAAATCGTACCAACTGAAAATAAAAAAGCATCAGGATTAATGATGCTTTTTAGTTTTCTGATTTTATTTTTATCCCAAAAACTCTTCCAGAGAAACCGTTTTCTGTTCTCCTGCTTCAAGATCTTTATAGGTTACCGTTCCGTTTTTAATTTCTTCTTCGCCTAAAAATACCAGATTTTTAATTCCTTTTTTCTCCGCATAGGTGAACTGTTTACCGATCTTTGCCGCTTCGGGATACATTTCTGCGGAAATTCCTTTTTCTCTCAATTGTCTGATCAGTTTTAAGGCTTCTACAGTTTCATTTCCTCCGAAATTGGCAAAAAGAAATTCTACTTTAGAGGTAGCTTCTTCAGGGAAAAGTCCGAGTTCTTCCATCACGAGATAAATTCTGTCCAGACCAAAAGAAATCCCGATTCCCGGAATATTTTTAACGCCGAAAACTTCCGTAAGATTGTCGTATCTTCCGCCGCCGCCGATGGAACCCATCTGAACTTCATCTGCTTTTACTTCGAAAATCGCTCCGGTGTAATAATCCAGACCTCTTGCCAAAGTAATGTCAAAAACAAGGTTTTGAATATCAACTCCAAGATTTAAAGATTGTGTAATCACAAATTCAAGCTCTTCCACCCCTTTCAGTCCTGTTTGATTTCCTGCGAACTTTTCTTTTAACTGAAGAAGATTTTCCAGCGCATCATCCGACTGATTGAAAAGGAAATCCAGTTTGTCAATCGATTCCTGAGCAATTCCTCTTTCCAGTAATTCTTTTACAACACCGTCTTTCCCGATTTTGTCTAATTTATCCAAAGCTACCGTGAAATCAATTAATTTATCGGTAATTCCTGCAAATTCTGCCAATCCGGAAAGAATCTTACGGTTGTTGATGTGGATGGTTACAGAAACTCCAAGCTCCGCGAAAGATTTCAGATACAACTGAACCAGATCTACTTCCTGCAAAAGACTTTCGCTTCCTACAACATCCGCATCGCATTGATAAAACTCTCTGAATCTTCCTTTTTGAGGGCGATCCGCTCTCCAAACCGGTTGAATCTGATACCTTTTAAAAGGAAAAGTAAGCTGATTATGATTCATTGCCACAAATCTTGCAAAAGGTACCGTAAGATCGTAACGAAGGGCTTTATCAGAAATTTGAGAAGTCAGTTTTTGATGATTCTTATTTTCCCAATCTTCCTGATTTACTTTAGAAGTGTAATCTCCCGAATTTAAAATTTTAAAAATCAAACGATCTCCTTCCTCCCCGTATTTTCCCGTTAATGTTGAAAGATTTTCAAAGCTCGGTGTTTCCAGTGGCTGGAATCCGAATAACTCGAAGTTTTTCTGTAAAGTATTGATGATGTATCTTCTTCTTGCAACTTCCAGTGCCGTAAAATCTCTCGTCCCTTTTGCTAAACTTGGTTTCATTTTATAATAGATAAATGATATTAATATGTATAAGCTGCAAAAATAAGGAATTGAAAGGACTTTTACTACAGATAAGCTTGTTTAAGCTTTATTAATAAATAATGCTAAACCTAACAGGTTTTTAAAAACCTGTTAGGCTTGAAAAGACTAACAGGTTTTTAAAAACCTGTTAGGCTTGAAAAGACTAAAAAAACATATGAAAATCAATTTTTAAAATTTTATTTTTTTAAAGGAATTTCTTTCATATACTCAAAACCTATATCTGTTTCACAAAACCAAAAAGATCAGATACTTTCTAATATTTCCAAAATTTCTTCACCGTAATTTTCTATTTTGTGTTTTCCGAAACCTTTGATATCGCGCAATTCCTCTTTTTTTGCAGGCTTATATTTGGCTACAGACATCAGTTCTTTATTGGAAGCAATAAAATAGCTTGGTAAGTTCTGTTCTTTTGCTTTCTCGGAGCGCCAGTATTTCAAAGCTTCCAGAATTTTTAATTCATCACTATTTAAGGCTTCATCTTCTGCGGAGTATTTTGCCGTTTTAGAATCTTTTACTACATTTTGCTGAACGATTTTCAGTTCATCAAAATACAGAACAACCGACCAGTATTTTTCGTCCTGAACAAAAGCGGTTTCTACTTTTATGATATCGTGTGATTCCAGAAATGCTTCCAGTGTTTTTTGATCTTTTTCAAGATGTCTGTCATCCAGTCCTATTTTAAAAACTTTTATTTTCATGGCTTGTGATTTTTAAGATTATTTTCCTCCTAACAAAAGAATTTCATCTACACGAATTTCCGTGATGTATCTTTTTACACCATCTTTATCGTCATACGATCTGTAAGTAAGTTTTCCTTCCACCGCAATTTCTTTTCCTTTCGGAACGTATTTCTGGAATATTTCAGCCGTTTTTCCGAAAGCTACCAGATTGTGCCATTGTGTTTCTTCTACTTTTTCACCTTTTGCGTTTGTGTAATGATCTGATGTTGCAAGAGAAACGGCTGCTTTTACATTTCCGTTTTCGAAGCTGATGATTTCTACTTCTTTTCCTGTAAATCCGATTAGGGTAACTTTGTTTCTTAGTGACATAACTTTATATTTTTTATATTTAACATTCAGATAAGAGACGTTATCTTTTTCTCAAATCTCTGTGGCAAAGGTTGCTGAATTTCAGAACCGGAGTCGGTAGAAAACTATTTAAATTCGTTTGTAGTCGTTTGCAAACGGATAATTTTGTATCTTTGAAATGCTATGAAGAAGACAATAAAAAGAACATTTCGGGTTTCAAAATATGTAATATACAAAGAGACACTTGTAGATTACAAAGAGCATTTCTGGTCGTTTCTGGGAGCATTTTTCGGAATCGGAATGATTGCTTTCATCCAGTCACACACTTTGTCTGCTACAGAAAATATCTTTTTAATCGGTTCTTTCGGAGCTTCAAGCGTTTTAATTTACGGAGCCATTCAAAGTCCTCTTGCGCAACCGAGAAATTTAATCGGAGGACACGTTCTGTCAGCTTTAGTGGGAGTTACAGTCTATAAAATCGTTCCGGATATTATCTGGCTTTCTGCACCTCTGTCTGTTGCTTTTTCCATCGTTTTGATGCAGTACACGAAAACGCTGCATCCACCCGGCGGAGCAACTGCACTGATTGCGGTAAGTTCGACTGGGAAAATTCCGGAACTGGGATATTGGTATGTTCTTTCTCCTGTTCTTTCTGGATGCATTATTCTATTAATTATTGCTTTAATTTTCAATAATATCACCTCGAACAGAAGTTATCCGAATCATAACCGGTTTACATATTTACTGAAGAAAAAACACAAACATCCACACAAAATGAAAAAGATATGAATTGTCTCGAATGCGGCGAAAAAATTATCGGCAGATCCGACAAAAAATTCTGTAATGATGCCTGCCGAAACGCCTACAATAACAAACAGAACAAGGATTCCAGCAATCTGATGCGGAACATCAATAACAAACTCCGCAAAAACTACAGAATTCTGACGGAAGTAAATACCAACGGAAAAACAAAAGTTGCCAAATCCAAGCTTGATGGCTTAGGTTTTGATTTCGATTATATAACGAATCTGAAAGTTTATAAAAACGGATCTGAATATAAATTTATTTACGATTACGGCTATAAACTTCTGGAGGATGATTTTGTTCTGATCGTAAAAAATCAGGCTTAGAAACAACAAAGATTTTTAACATGAAAGAAACTGTTCTTATCACAGGTGCAAACGGATTGGTTGCCAAAGAATTATCTAAAAAACTTGAAAAAGAGTATACTGTACGTTTTCTTACGCGAAAAAAACAGAACAGCAACGAGTTTGAATGGGACATCAGAAAAGGAATAATCGACGAAACAGCTTTCGATAACGTTTCACACATTATTCATCTTGCGGGAGCCAATATTTCGGAAAAGCGATGGACCGATGAAAGAAAAAAAGAGCTGATTTCCAGTCGTGTAGATTCTGCAGGTTTGCTTTTAAAAACTCTGCAAAAAAATAATATTAAATTAAAATCCTTCATATCTGCTTCCGGAATCAATTACTACGGAACCAAAACAACGGAAAAAATTTTTACTGAAAATGATGGTCCGGGAAATGATTTTTTAAGTGATGTGGTAGTTCTGTGGGAAAAAGCTGCGGATGATTTTAAGGAACAAAATGTAGCTGAAAGAGTCGTGAAAGTGCGTACTGCAGTGGTGCTTTCGGAAAAAGACGGCGCTTTAAAAAAAATGCTTCCGCCTGTAAAAATGGGCATCGGCTCGCCTATCGGAACGGGAAAACAATATATGCCGTGGATTCATATCAATGATATTTGTTCGATTTACGAATTTGCCTTGAAAAATGCTGAACTGGATGGAGCATTCAATGCGAATTCGCCGCAACATACAACGAATGAAAATCTGACAAAAAAAATGGCGGAAGTTCTTCACAAGCCTTTATTTATGCCCAATGTTCCCGCTTTTGTGTTGAAACTGATGTTCGGAGAACTTTCTGAGGCTTTGCTGGAAGGTTCGAGAGCTTCATCGGAAAAAATTCAGAAAGCAGGTTTTCAGTTTGAATTTCCGGATCTGAAAGATGCTTTAAAAAATTTATTACAATAAGTCTGTTTAAACTTTTTATCTAACCGCAAAAGTCACAAAAGATGAACTAAACTTTTATTTAAAGTTGATCATTACAAATCAAAAAGGGCACAATAGTTTTTTAAAATCTTTGATTTTTATTCTTTTTGAGCGCTTTGGTTATTATAGAAATCGCTTTAACATTGTCTTTTGTGCCTTTTGTGGTTTATTCTTAAATAGTTTAAACCAGTTTAATAGAAAATATCAGAAGTAAAAAAATTATGAAAACTATATTCTCACTAAGTCTTTCTTTGCTGCTGTCCATGAATGTTTTGGGGCAGAAAACTGAAAAGGCAGGACCGAAAGACAAAGCGGTAACCGAACATTTTAAAAATGATTATAAGAAAAAAAATTACAGAAAATTTGCCGGAACCATTGTTTTGAAGGATAATACAGCAACATTCGACGATAAAACGATTTTCTTTGATCAATCTGATAAAATTACTGAAACGATGCTTAAAGAAGGATTGGTTTATCCTCAGCTTTTGACAGAATTTCAGGTGGATAAATTTGAAAACGAAGACAGCGACAGAACGCAGAAAAGATTTGCAAAACTTCAAAAAAACTGGAAAGATTCTTTCGAAGTCAATAATATTAAGTTGAGTGGCGGTTCTGAACTGAGTTTTTTAAGTACCGATGAAAAGATTAAGCGTTTTAAAGTGGTCTGCAAAGATCCGAAGTTTCCGAATCTGATGATCTATTATTTTGAATTAACGGATAAAAATGCTACAAAAGATACACCCATTCAGGATTTTATTAAAAATTCCAAACTGACGCATATTTTCCAGAGAACGGAGTAAGAAGGATGACTAATAACCATAATATCAATGCAAAAGCTTTCTTCAGAAAATATTTTTTGGTAATTATTTTTATTATCATTCTTTTGTTGCAGGATTTTTTTCTCAAACCCTTTGTAAAAGATCTGTATTTAAACGACGATATAAAAAATTTCAAAGAGTTTTCATGGAAATACACGGTTTTTATTTTTACTATTCTTGCCGGAATCATTATTTTCATTTCAAGGAAAAGCATTAGGCTTTCGGCTGTGCCTTTAATTTTATTGGGTTTAATGATATTCGGAAGCGGATTTTATTTCGGATTCCATTCTTTGGTGGATAATGCTTTGCTTTTAATCAATTCAAAAACGAAGAATACGGAAATCAATAAAACTTACGAAGTAATTCATGATAAAGAAAAGAAAGTTTTTTGGCTGAATAATGAAAATTCTGTTCATGATAAAGAGGATCTTCAAAAAATTAACCGCTATAGAGTTTCAAAAGGTTTAAAATCTATTTTTGATCTTCAGAATAATGACACGATAAAAGTAACGTTTAATAAAGGATGGTTTGATGTAAATTATCTCGAAAAATAATTGCGCTCTGAAAATGTACAATGCGACCAGAAGAAACAGAAATATAGGAACCGAAAATCAAGGTTTCAGTCAAAATAATAAATTGAAAATTTCAACACCTAACGGAACATTAAAGTCTTTTTACGAAAGAATTGGTAAGCATGAAAAAGAATCTAAAATAATAAATGGACACGAATTTTTATTTATCATTGAAGAGCTTCGCGAAAACTGTTATCACTCCTGTTCTGTTTCTGATCTTGAAAAGATAATCGAAAATATTCCTAAAGAAGATTACGGAGATTTAAAGTTTATTGTTTTACGCCAACCGAAAAGAAAGGAGGAAATAATCTCTCCAGTTTGGGGAAGACTTGTTTACAGCTTTGAGTACGAAAACGAATATTTTTCGGCGATAATTTTAGACTCAATAGATTTAAACAAAAAGTTAATATGGTCTAAAAAACAAAGCATCGAAGATCAGAAAGAATTTGAAAGATTAAAAGGAGACGGACATATTTTTACACAAAATAAGAGAAGTTTTATTTCTCAGTTAAATTTAGAGCCTTCAAGAAATACCCAATTGTACAGAACTCTACTGCATGAATTCGGGCATTATGTTCATTACTTAGAAGTTGTGGAAAGACCTTTTGAAAGTGATGAAGATTATGAGGCAAAAGAAATTCGCGATGATTACTACTCAGCTTTATCTAAAGTTGAAAAAGAAACTTTTGCGCACCAGTATGCTGATCGACTGAAGAAAAAATTAACTGAAGAAAAAATAATTCCTTTTAATAGTCTTTAATAATTGCAATTCAAACATGAAAATAAAAAATATAGATCACCTCGTTTTAACAGTTGCAGACATTGAAAAAACGGTAGATTTTTACACCTCTATTCTTGGTTTTGAAGTCGTTGTTTTTGGAGAAAACAGAAAAGCGCTGACTTTTGGAAATCAGAAAATCAATCTTCATCAAAAAGGAAAAGAATTTGAACCGAAAGCTGAATATCCCACTTGTGGTTCTGCGGATCTTTGTTTTATTTCCGAAACCGATATTCATGAAGTTTTACAGGAACTAAAGGAAAAGAATATTGAGATCATCGAAGGAATTGTTGAAAGAACCGGAGCTTTGGGAAAAATACAATCGGTTTATTTCAGAGATCCTGATTTAAATCTGATTGAGATAAGCAACTACAGTTCATTGTAAAATACATTCTCGAAAAAATCCAAATAACTGTTCATTCAGAATAATTTTCTGAATTACTTAAAAAATAAACAAATAATTCCTACATTTGTTTAGAAAACAGTTCTTTTACATACTTCATCAAACGGAAAAGGTTTTACGTAAAGTAGATTAATAGGGAATCGTGTGAAAATCACGAGCTGTCGCGCAACTGTAAGTAATACTCTAAAAGTTTTTATCCACGTATATCCACTGTGCAAACGGGAAGGATGATAAAAGCTGTTACAAGTCAGGAGACCTGCCTGTTCCGAATTGACAATGCTCTCGCGGTTTGGAGTTTTTTTGGTCAGACAGATGATACTTTTTTGAACGTAGTAATCTAAATTTTAATTTGATTTCAATTGCAAAGTTTTTAATATTAATTTCTTACTTTAAGAATGAAAAAATATTCGCCAACCATCAATACAGCAGTTGTTTTTTGCATCTGTTTCAGAAGATACAGTTAAAAAATTTTTCATCTTATTGCTGAGAAAAAAGCTTTGTGCAAAACGATAAAATTTCAGAGCATTCTCTTATGTAAAGGGAAATTGCGTCCTTACTGTATCTTTACCTCTCCATTCTATTTCCTTCTGCAAAAGCATTGCGAAGCATCAGAAGAACTTTTATACACATTAATTATTGTTTAATTTAAAAGTTTTAAAGAAAATGCAAACGCACATTCTTGGCTATCCGCGTATTGGTAGCAACCGAGAACTCAAAAAAGCCTGCGAGCAGTATTGGTCGAGCAAAATCACTTTAGACGAATTACTGGACGTCGGGAAAAATATCCGACAAAACAATTGGAAGCTTCAGCAGGAAGCAGGAATTGATCTTATTCCGTGTAATGATTTCTCTTTTTACGATCAGGTTTTGGATATGACGTTAACTTTAGGCGCTATTCCTGAACGTTATGAAGAGATTGCTCTTAAAAAATCTGAAACGGATCTCTATTTTGCCATGGCAAGGGGCTTTCAGAAAGAAGGTCTGGACATTACTGCAATGGAAATGACAAAATGGTTTGATACCAATTATCATTTCATTGTTCCGGAATTCCATAAAAATCAGGAATTTAAGCTGTTATCCCGTAAAATCATCAATGAATTTTTGGATGCTAAACAGGCGGGAATAAATGCAAAACCGGTGATCATAGGTTTGCTAACCTACATTCTGCTTGGGAAAGAAAAAGAGGAAGGTTTCAATAAGCTGGATCTGGCTCAGAAGATTCTTCCTGTTTATCTTCAGATTCTTAAAGAGCTTGAAACTCACGGAGCAGAATACATCCAGTTTGATGAACCATTTTTAGCATTAGATTTGGATGAAAAATCAAAAGAAACTTACAGTCTGATTTATACCGAAATAAGAAAACAGTTTCCTCATCTGAAAATCATTGTAGCTACTTATTTTGAAGGTTTAAGAGATAATCTTTCTCTGGCTGTTTCTCTTCCTGTAAA
This sequence comes from Chryseobacterium sp. HMWF035, assembly GCF_003094695.1. Taxonomy (NCBI): domain Bacteria; kingdom Pseudomonadati; phylum Bacteroidota; class Flavobacteriia; order Flavobacteriales; family Weeksellaceae; genus Chryseobacterium; species Chryseobacterium sp. HMWF035. The sequence continues at coordinate 18,423 of NZ_QEHP01000065.1, forward strand.
TGTGCTGCATCTCGATCTGGTTCGTTGTCCGGAACAGTTGGAGGAAGTTTTAAAAGTAATTCCGGAAACATTGCATCTTTCTTTAGGTGTAATTGACGGAAGAAATATATGGAAAAATGATTTCGAAAAATCTCTACGCCTCATTAGACAGGCAGCAGATAAAATAGGTTCGGAGAGAATTTTAATTGCTCCTTCCTGCTCATTGCTTCACAGCCCTTCTGATCTTGATCTGGAGAACAACGAAAGTGTTTTATCCTCCGAAATTAAACAATGGATGGCTTTTGCTAAACAGAAAGTCTCTGAAATGGTTACCCTGAAAAAATTAGCCGCAGAAAATCCGGATTATTCCACACTCCTGCTTTTAGCTGAAAATAAAAAAGCCATTGAAAGCCGCAAAACATCTCCTCTAATTCATAACAGCGAAGTGAAGGATCGTGTAGATGTAACTACCGAGGAAGATGCTAAAAGAAACAAACCTTTCAGCATCCGAAAAATTTCTCAACAGAATATTCTCAACCTTCCTTTATTCCCCACAACTACAATTGGCTCATTTCCACAGACGAAAGAAGTTAGAAACTGGAGGGCAAAATTTAAAAAGGGTGAACTGAATGCCAAACAATACGATGATCTACTGAAAAAAGAAACTGAAAGAACGATCCGTTGGCAGGAGGAAATAGGAATTGATGTTCTGGTTCACGGAGAGTTTGAAAGAAATGATATGGTAGAATATTTCGGAGAACAATTATCAGGATTTGTGTTTACGCAAAACGGCTGGGTTCAAAGCTACGGAAGCCGTTGTGTTAAACCTCCTGTTATTTTCGGAGATGTGTACAGACCGAATCCGATGACGGTTTACTGGTCTGAATATGCGCAATCTCTAACGAAAAAATGGGTAAAAGGAATGTTAACGGGACCAGTAACTATTCTTCAATGGTCTTTTGTGCGTGATGATCAGCCGCGATCTTTAACGTGTAAACAAATTGCACTGGCTATTCGCGACGAAGTGAATGATTTGGAAAAAGCAGGAATCAGAATTATCCAGATTGATGAACCTGCAATTCGTGAAGGTCTTCCATTAAGAAAATCTGACTGGCAGCATTATCTTCAATGGGCAGTGGAAGCTTTCAGAATTTCAGCAAGCGGTGTGGAAGATGCGACGCAGATTCATACACATATGTGCTATTCGGAATTTAATGATATTATTCAGAATATTGCCGATATGGACGCGGATGTTATTACGATTGAATGTTCCAGAAGCCAGATGGAGCTGCTGAATGCTTTTGCTGATTTCAAATATCCGAACGAAATAGGACCGGGAGTTTATGATATTCATTCGCCGAGAGTTCCATCGAAAGAGGAAATGGTAGAATTGCTGAAAAAAGCACAAGCTGTTATTCCAGCGCAGCAACTTTGGGTAAATCCTGACTGTGGTTTGAAAACCCGTCATTGGGATGAAACGGAAAAAGCGTTGATTGCAATGGTAGAGGCTTCAAGGGAAGCGAGTGAAAGTTTTTTGAAGAAAGAAAAATTGAAATATTAGATGACGAGAGCCGAAAGGCTCTTGTATTTTTTGTTAATAATTTTAACTCAATTTGCTTTATTGATTAAAAAAATATAGTTTAGTTAAAAAAAATTAATGACTAATTATTTTAATCAAATCTGTAAGTTTAGACAAAAATATCCGGTATTTTCTGCCAAAGCAATCAAAACAAATAATCCTATTCTAAATGATGTTAAAAAAGCGCTGAATAATCTCAAATTACAACTTGAAAAAAAATATCTAAAATTCGAAGGTATCGATCTAAGAATCGAAGTTTCAAAAGGAGCCGCAAACTTTCCTAATATTTCACATATTTGTATTCTTCCTCCCAACCAAAAAGTTTCTAATGGGATTTATGTTGCTATATGCTTCGATAAATCTGGAAAAGGAGCTGTTATAGGATGCGCAGAATCAAAGACAAATCCTAAAGGATTAAATATAAAGATCAGAAAACAAGCTAGAAAAATTCCTGAAATTGATATTGATGGAGGAAGTTATAATACTAAGTATAATAATGTTTATGAAAATCCTAAAGAATTTTATTATGCTTTGGCTAAAGATTCTGAAATAGAAAATCATATAAATAAATCCTTAAGCCTATGTCTTTATAATTTAAAATTAATTAATACTTCTCAATATTTACACCCCAACGACTATCTAAATTCTACAGTAAATGAAAGAGAAATTGATTATTTTGATATGAATAATGTAATTGATGATAGAAAAAAAATTGCTATACAAATTCATGCAAGAAGAGGACAAAAAAAATTCAGGAATAAACTTCTTAATATTTATAATTCCAAATGTGCTTTTACAGATTGCGAGATTACAGATATGCTAGAAGCTGCGCATATTTTTAGCTTTAAAGGCTCTGAAACAAATAAGATACAAAATGGAATTTTAATGCGTTCTGATATTCATACACTATTTGATTTAGGACTTATAAGTGTAGATCCTGAAAATTATCTTATTCAAGTTAGTGATAAAATTTTAACAGACACTTATTATGCTCAAATGCACAATAAAATACTTAGTTTACCAAATATTTTGGAAGGTTATCCTGATAAAAATGCTCTTAAATATCATTTTGAAAACGTGTTTAATTAATTTATTTATAATCAAAAACTTACAGTTTTCGAAAATAAAACCTTAATTTTGCACCCCGAAATAAGGATCATCCATTATGAAAAAATTAGGCGAATACAGAAAGCTTCTGGAAGTTGATAAAAATGTAACACTGAAGGAATTGAAAACCATCTACAGGAATACGATGAAAGATACGCATCCAGATAAATTCATCAATGATGAAGCGGGAAAGCAGGAAGCGGAAGAAAAAAGCAAATCTGTGATTGAAGCCTATCATTTTCTGGTAAGCATCAATCCGGAAACGCAGGAAAAATACAAAGAAGAATATACCGAAACCATTACGAAATCTAATATTCAGGATTTTTATCTGGAAAAATCGGTTCTTAAAGTACAGCACCTGAACGGAAATATGTACGAATATCTTGGAGTTCCGAAAAATACCTACATCAAAATGGTGAATTCCGATTCTCCGAGCCGTTTTGCAAGAAGGCATATTTACGGAAGTTTCGTCTACAGAAAAGCCGGTGAGGCAATGGCGGAATAATCCCCTATTTACAAATAAATAAGAGCTTTCAATTAATTTTGGAAGCTTTTTTTATTTGATTAAATTTTTTTGATTGTCCGTAATTTGTCAGAATAAAAACCTCTGCGATCTCAGTTAAGTTTTAACGCCTCTGTGAACCTTAAAAACAGTTTGTTTATAAAAAGTCTTTGCGTGCTTAGCGTTAAAATCAAGCATTATGATTGATAACAGATAATCAATTAAATTTTAATTTTAACGCAAAAGGGTCACAAGTCTTTTTTAAATTATTGAATATACTTTTCGATCGTAAAGGCGTTTTACTCAGCAAATGAGCAATCATATTTCTTTTCTTTTTTAAGATTGCTTCGTCGCTTCAGAACTACGTTTGCAGGTCTTCAGTCTATTCGCAATGACATAAAAAAACCGCATCATTGCTGATACGGTTTTTGGTTAGGTTAATTAAAGGTTGTTATATTAATCTAAATGTTTTGGAGTAAAACCATCTTCACTTAGTTCTCTGTGTTCATAATCCGCTTTCATTTGAGCTTCATAATCTACTTTTTTATGTTTGCCCATCCTTCTCAGAATTGAATCAAATAAAGAGTAAACTACCGGTACAATAATTAAGGTAAGGAATAGAGACGATGTTAAACCACCGATAACTACCCATGCCAAACCTTTGTTCATCTCCGCTCCTGCTCCTGTTGCCAATGCGATCGGCAACATCCCAAAGATCATCGCAATTGTTGTCATCAGGATCGGACGAAGACGTGCATGATTCGCCTGTACCAGAGCGTCGTGTGTATTGGCTCCGGCTTCTTTTCTGGCATTGGTAAAGTCGACGATCAAAATCGCGTTCTTCGCAACCAAACCGATCAACATGATCATCCCCAACATCGTAAAGATATTCAGTGAATTTGCTGTTAAGGCAAGAATTACCATTACCCCGATCATCGCCAGAGGAATTGAGAATAATACCACGAAAGGATACACAAAACTATCATACAATGAAACCATTACTAGGTAAACCAATACAATAGCCGCCAATAAAGCGATTCCCAACGTACCGAAACCTTCCTGCTGGTTTTCCATATCTCCACTCCAGATGTAATCTACTCCTACAGGTTTGCTCTTGCTGTCCATGAACTGTTTTGCCCATTCGTTGGCAACGTCTCCTACAGGTCTACCTACTGCTTTAGCTCTTACTTTTACAGAAGGTGATTTATCTCTACGCTCAAGCAAACTCGGTCCTGATCCCATTTTAACCTCAGCAAACTGACTAAGACGTACCTGCTGTCCCTGAGGATTTGTAAACATTAAGTTTTTAACATCATCAATAGACTGTCTGTTTGCATCTCCGAAACGGATATTGATGTCATATTCATATTCTCCTGCTCTGAATTTCCCGTCTGTATTTCCGTTGAATGCAGTCTGCATCGTCTGTCCTACACTGGAAAGATTCAAGCCTAAAGAAGCCATTTTATCTCGGTCTATATTTACCTGAACCTCAGGATTTCCTGAGTCTGTAGATAATTCTGCATCTACTGCTCCCGGAACTTTTTTCAGCAATTCTAAGATTCTCGTTGCTTCTTTTACGGCTGTTGCGTTATCCGGAGCGGTTACTACCATTTCGATCGGTGCATTTTCAGCACCCATGATTCCTATTGGGGCAGTTTTGAACTCTACTCCTGTAAATTTCTCTTCTAAAGCTCTTTTTATTTTCGCAGCTTTAATGTTCGTACTTTCAGAACGTTCGGATTTATCCGTTAGGTTTACCTGAACTTCCGACTGATAGGTTGTCGCCTGAGCTCCCCCAAAACCGGTTGACTGCTGTCCTACTGTTGTAATTAAATCTACAACATCTTTGTCATTTCTTAAAAATCGCTCAACATCTAAAGTCAGCTGATTGGTTTTTTCAACGGTTGCATCTTTCGGTAATTCCATCTGAACAAGGAACTGTCCTCTGTCGATCGGCGGGAAGAATTCTCCTCCGATGAATCCGAAAGCTACCAGCATAAAGGAAGAAATCAATACGATAAAAGTAATTACGACTGTGGAAATTCTTCTTAATGTAGTTTTTAAACACCATTCAAGAATTCCTGTGATCCAATGAGTGAATTTCTCGATTAAACCTTCAAACCAAAGGATGAATTTTTCGAACCAGTTTTTCCCTGTTAAATGCTCAAGCTTACCAAATCTCGAAGACAACCACGGAATAATGGTAAATGAAGCCAATAATGAAAGCAATGTCGCAATAACTACCGTGACACAGAACTGAGCCAGAATATTGGCTACCAAACCTGAACTCATGGCAATTGGTAAGAATACTACCACAATTACCAAAGTAATCGCTGCAACGGTAAATCCGATCTCCGAAGCTCCGTCGTAGGCTGCCCTGATTTTACTTTTTCCCATCTCCATGTGACGGTAAATATTTTCCAGTACAACGATCGCGTCATCCACAAGAATACCTACCACCAGAGAAAGCCCCAGTAAACTCATTAAGTTCAGCGTATATCCCATTAAGTTCATTCCGATGAACGTTGCCACCAATGAAGCCGGAATGGAAACCATTACGATGAAGGCATTTCTGATGCTGTGAAGGAATAATAACATCACAATTGCCACCAGAATAATCGCTAAGAATAAATCGAAAATTACGTGGTTCGCAGATTCAAGGGTAAAGTCGGTAGTATCGTTTACCACTTTCACTTTTATACCCTGAACTTTGTACGCTTCCTGAACGGTTTCAATGGTTTTCTGAACACTTTCAGATACTGCAACCGCATTGGCATCAGATTGTTTTTTAACCTGCATTAAGATGGTAGGAAACTGGTTGAATCTCGCTACTTTCTCCACATCTTTCTGAGAATCGAAAACCGTAGCAATATCAGACAAACGAACCTGTGCTCCGTTTTTGTTGGAAACCACAAGATTGTTCATTTCTGCTACAGATTTATACTTTCCGGATAATCTGATGGTAGATTTTGAGGTTCTGGTTTTCAGACTACCTGTCGGGAAATCTAAGTTTGAAGAGAGAATTGCCTGCTGAACATCTCCGATGGAAAGTCCGTAACCCTGCAGTTTTTTCTCGTCAAGATTCACCTGAATTTCTCTTTCCTGTCCACCTACAAGATCAACCTGAGCAACACCGTTTACACGGGAGAAAATCGGCTCAATTTTTTTATCTAAAAGGTCGTAAAGATCCTTATTGTTTAATTTGTCTGATGAAATACTCATGGTGATGATCGGCAAATCATCCAGAGAGAATTTATTAAGAGACGGTGCATCTACATCATCCGGAAGGTCTGCCAAAATGGCGTTTACCTTTCTCTGAGCATCATTCAGAGCATAATCCACATCGGCTCCGTCATTCAGCTGAACCATAATTACGGATAAACTTTCATAGGAAGAAGATTCCACTTTCTTCACATTTTCCAAAGAACCAACGGCATCTTCAATTTTTCGGGTAACGGATGTTTCCACCTCTGCGGGTGAAGCTCCCGGATACACCGTAGAAATGGTTACCATATTGGTTTCAAACTTCGGAATCAATTCGTATCCCATGAGTGTGTAACTCAGGATACCTCCCAACGTAAGAATCGTAAACAATACGATTACCAACGAAGGTCTTTTAATCGATATTTCTGCTAACTTCATAAACCTTCTACTTTACGATATTTACTTTAGATCCGTTATCCAGATTGATCTGTCCGCTTGTAACCACCTGTTCTCCGCCATTCAGTCCGCTTAAAACCTGAACTTTATCGCCATATACTTTTCCAACGGTTACTTTGATGAGTTTAGCCACTCCGTTCTGCACAACAAATAATTGTCCGGAACTTACCCCGTTTACAAAGGCTTCTGCAGGAACGGTTAACATATTCTGCGTTTCTGCTCCGTTGTTTGTTTTAAAGGTTGCTGTCGCGTACATACCCGCTTTCAGGTTTCCTCTGTTCTGAACTTCAATTTCAACCGGGAAATTTAAAGAAGCATCACTTTTAGGAGCGATAAATGTAATTCTTCCCACGAATGAATCTTCCGGTAAAACGTTTACTTTAATCGGAACTTCCTGTCCCAACTGAATTTTCCCGATCTGGCTTTCATCAACCAAAACCGAAAGTTTTAAGCTGTTGATGTTTACGATTTCGAAAAGTCCTGTTCCCGGAGCAACCACCATTCCCGGCTCTACCATTTTTTTATTGATGGTTCCGCTGATTCCTGCACGGATGCTTGTATCATTTACTTTCACACCCTGAGCTCTTAGCGCAGCCTGAGCGTTTTTAAGCTGTAATCTTGAATTATCAAGCTGCTGTTTGGTAACTCCTCCTGTTTTGAAGGCATTTTCGTAACGCTGGTTGTCTGCAATAGCATTCTGCAAATTATTCTGAGCCTGTGTAACATCTACTTCAATGGCATCTCTTTTAATGGTTGCCAATACCTGTCCTGCTCCTACTCTGGAACCTTCTTTTACCAAAACACTTACCACACGTCCTGAAATTTCAGAAGACTGGTTCATTTCCTGTTTTGGAATAAATGTTCCGTTTGCACTGTAATCTGTATCGATATTTTGTCGGGAAACCGTTACAACGTTTACGTTGATCTTATCTACCTGTTTTGCAACTTCTTTTACTTCCTGCGTCTGTTTTTCTTTATTTCCGGCAATCTTGTAAGCCGCCAAACCAACCAGGACAGCTGCTACGATGATATATATTAAAGTTTTTTTCATAGTTTATTACGGGTTTTGTAGTGTATTTAATTCTCCTTTTGCTTTAATTAACTTGATTTCAGCCTGTTTATAATCCAGCAAAGCATTGGCGTAGTTCTGTTTTGCCTGCGTTAAAGCATTTTCAGCATCCAGAACTTCTGTAAGTGTTGCTAAACCGTATTGGTAGTTGGATTGTGTATTTTTCTGAACTCTTTCTGCCAATCCTACGTTGTCTTTCATACTTTCAATATTAATTAAAGCATTTTCTATGTTGGTAATGGCATTCTTATAATCTAAATTTAAGCTTAACTGTGTATTCTGAATGTTCAGATCCAGATCCTGAATATCAATTTCTGCCTGATTGATCTTCGCTTTTGTAGCTCCTCCGGTAAAAATCGGAATATTAACATTTAATCCGATTGCAGAGTAATCGCTCCAGAGAACGCCGTTCTTAAGTCCGTTGGTTAAAGGAAATTTTGCTCCGTTTGCACCCCAACCGTAATTGGCAACCAGGTTTACCGTTGGATACAGATAGGCTTCCGTAGCTTTTTTATTGAATACCAAAAGTTCTCTGTTTTTGTTTAAAACTTTAATTTCGGTACGGTTATCAAGGTTTAAATTTCCTGCTACCAGTTCCGGTTTTGGTTCAATTGTTTTTTCTTCCAGCTCGATATCAGACTCAATCGGAATTCCCATGTAAAACTTCAGTGCGTTTTTAGCCAACTGAACAGAGTTGATTAACGTCTGTTTGTTTGATCCGATATTGGTAAGCTGAACGTTGGTTCTGTCGAGATCAATAGATTTTGCCAGACCGTTATCTACCAGACTTTTAATAACGTTTCTCACTCTTTCCGTATTGGCGTAGCTTGCCTCTACGGTTTTAAGATTTTCTTCCTGAACAAAAACCTGATAGTAAGCGGATGCTACGTTTTCGATGATCTGTTCGTTGGTAAGCTGGGCATTAAGCACATAAAATTCTCTGGTAGATTTTGCCGCCTTCAGTCCGGTGAAAACTCTCTGATCGAAAATCGCCTGTTGAAGCTGTACAGAAGCGGTAGAGTTCCATGGCTGTCCAAACTGGGCTCTGATTTTTTCGCCTCCAAACTCAAGAAGAGATTCCTGAATGATCGGATTGTAGGTTAAACCTGCTGTTGCTGCAATCTGTGGTAAAGCTCCTGCTTTTGCCTCATCAATCTTATATTCGGCTTTTTTGATCTGTAAAGCAGCCCTTTTGGCTTCCGCTTTATTCTGAAGTGCCTGTTTAATTGCTTCCTGCAAGGAAACCTGCTGTTGTGCAGACACCGATGAAAAACCGAACATCATAAATGCAGCCGCTATTCCTACTTTTAGCTTGTTTGCAGTTACACGTTTTTTCATAATATTATACTTCGTTTATTTTTTTAATGTAATTATTCTGTTAAGTGATTTTATTTCAAATGACGAATCATTTCTTAAAATACTTTACCGTTTTAGTTTTTAAATAGCATATTTAAAATGATCTCTTTTCTTTCCGAAATAATCTTGTCGAATTCTTCCTCGCTGATCATAAGATTTTCCATTAATAAAGGTCTTACCGCACTTGGGAAAACCAGCAGGGAAATCATATTCAGAAGAAACTGAATGGGTTTCATCCTTTCTATATTTCCCAATTCCATTTCTGTCTCAATATCCTTAAAAAGCCTTTTCAATTCATCTTCTTCAATATCTTTTTTGTGGCAGTTCCCTTTATTGATCTGTGAAACGATATAGGTTTCCAGATAAGGATACTGAAGACTTGTGGATAAGCTTCCTTCAATAAACTGGCTGATCTTTTCTTTCAGAGGAAGATCGGAGGTCATAATAATCTCAGATTTTTCTTTTTCCACTTTCTGGGCTTCATCAAAAATGATCTGGATGAGGTTGTCCCGTGAGCGGAAATAATAATTGATAAGCGTTCTGTTGACACCGGCTTCATCTGCAATTTCCTGAGTAGTAGCGTCAAACTTACCTTTCACAAAGAATAAATTCTTTGCTGTTTCCTTAATTAATTCCTGTGTTTGGTCTTTTTTTGCTTGATTTGACATTTTTGTTAAACAAATTTGTGCAAATTTATATGAAAATTTATTTTTGACAAAATTGTTAAACAAATTTATTAAACAAATTTGTATGATTTGCATCATATTTTTAAATACTTAGAATTTAACATAAGATAAAAGAATATCAAATTTTACTGTATAATTAGTTTTATGATTATTTTAGATTAAAATTTTTAAAATGAGCACAAATAATCAAATCAGCGTAGAAATTCCTCAAAATGTATTAGACGATGTAAATCAAAAGCTTCAAGAATGTAAAACTTTATTAGCTCCTTTTCTGCAAGGTTTAACTAATGATGAAAGAAAAGCACTTTTTAAAATGGGCGATAAAACTATTGCAACGGTACAAAAAGTAAAAACCTACATCAATACCAATCCGGAATTTGCACCTTCCTATATGGATAAAGTTGAATTTCTGAAAGACGAAATGGTGGTTACAGGACTTAAACCTTTAGCAAATCTTGCCGAACAATTAGCCTCTGACCTAGATGATACCATCATGCTTGCCGGAAGTGAAGCTCTTGTAGCTTCCATGATGTATTATGGTACAGTAAAAGAAGCTGCATCTAAAGGAGTGAACACCGCTAAACCTATATATGAGGATTTAAGCCAAAGGTTTAGCAAAAAAGGGAATAAAATTAATCCTAAAAAGGAATAGCCATTAATAAAAAATATGACAATTTGACTCTTTTAGTATCTATTTCAATATTAAAAGAGTCTTTTTTTATATTTAAAAGGTGTTCGTTGTCACATTTTGTGACAACGAACACCTTTTAAATGTTTTTATTAATGCTTTTTGAATCTAATGAGTTGCTAAT
>NZ_QEHP01000066.1:0-38810 GCF_003094695.1 Chryseobacterium sp. HMWF035
ATGATTACAGCTGTATTAATCATTTTTGCAGGAGGAAATCCAGACAAAGTTTTCAAAACATAAAAGAGGTCGGATTTCTTCCGACCATGACTAGCGGCAAAGCCGCCGCCGAAACCTCAAAAAAGCGAGTAGCGAAAGCACGAAACAGCTCCTGATAAAAAACTTTTTTATCTGAAAACCGAAGATTCGATTTAACCTTTGTCTTTGTAACAAATCTGTAATATGAACGACTATTCGTATAAATAATCTTTTTAGTAATGAAAAATTCAAAATTTGTGTCATTACTTTTTGTTTTGTCTGCAGGAAGTATGATGTTTGCACAGGATGACTTAATCAACAAGTTAAAAAACAACCAATCCCAGAATGCCAATTTCCAGTTTACCACGCTGAAAGATATAGGTGCGACTTCGGTAAAAAACCAGGGTTCTTCGGGAACCTGCTGGAGCTATTCCGGAAATTCTTTCCTTGAGTCTGAAATGCAGAGAATGGGCAAAAAACCGGTTGATCTGGCGGAAATCTACACTGCAAGAAATTCTTACCACGATAAAGCCAAATTATATGTTCTGAATAACGGTGCCATCAGTTGGGGAGACGGCGGAGAACTGCACGACGTGATTAATATGTATAAAAAATACGGAGCGGTTCCACAGGATGTTTACACAGGGCTGAAACAAGGGCAGAGTTTAAATAATTTCTCTGAAATGCAAGGAAAATTAAAGCCTGTTCTGGACAGTTTGGTTCAGGCTGGTTCCAAAGGAAAACTGACGGACAACTGGATGTCTTCCGTTGATGCTATTTTGGATGAATATCTTGGAAAAGTTCCTGCCAACTTTACATATGAAGGGAAATCTTACACGCCACAAACTTTTGCGAAAGAGGTTGTAGGAATCAATCCGGAAGATTATGTAGAACTTTCTTCTTATAAGGATTATCCGTATTATCAGAAATTTGTAGTTCCGATTCCTGATAACTGGAGCCATGATTCTGACTGGAATGTACCGATGAAAGATTTAACTTCAATTATTGATAATGCTGTAAATAAAGGATATTCTGTAGGTTGGGCAACGGATGTTTCTGAGCCTTATTTCTCTTACAAAAACGGAGTTGCTTATGTTCCGGACATGGATCTGGATCAGATCACAAAAGAAAACAAAGGAACTCTGTTCACAGAACCTAAAAAAGATAAGATCATTACCGAAGATATGCGTCAGAAGGCTTTGAATAATCTTTCTACGACGGACGACCACGGAATGCACATCGTAGGACTGGCAAAAGATCAGTCGGGGAAAGAATATTATATGGTTAAAAATTCATGGGGTGTTACCAATGATTTTGAAGGGTATATTTATGTAACAAGACCTTATGTAGAATACAAATCGACAGCAATTCTGGTTCATAAGGATGCGCTTCCGAAATCAATTAAAAAGCAACTGAAGCCAACAAAAAATATTGGGCTGTAAATCTGATCACTTTTGTCATTATTGATGACAATTTTAGATATTTAAATCTGTTAAAAAACCGTTCTCATTTTTTGGGAACGGTTTTATTTTGTCTATTATTTACAATCTACAGTAGCATGAATGACTCTGAAGCATTTGCGCTTAGATACTTTCAGGGTGACAAGTTGCATGATTATCATCTCCCGCAGATTTTGCAAATTTAGCAGATGATTATGTGGGAAAAATCTGCATAATCTAAACAATCTGCGAGAAACCAAAAAATAAAATAACTTTCTGAACAATTGAACGATGATTTATTTACAGTATGTTTTTTCATATTGAAAGCATCTAAACAAAGTTTTCAATGCATTGTTGAGCCCCTTAAAGGATGACAAACTGTATGATTATCATCTCCTGCAGATTTTGCAAATTTAGCAGACGATTAAATGGGAAAAATCTGCATAATCTGAACAATCTGCGAGAAACAAAAAAATAAAATAACTTTCTGAACAATTAAAGAGGTCATTTATTTACAGTATGTTTTGTCATGCTGAAAGCATCTAAACAAAGTTTTCAATGTATCGTTGAGATCCTTTCAGGATGACAATTATTCTGATATTGATGATGATTTAAATTCATTAGAAAACCGCTTCAGGAGAGATCCTGAAGCGGTTTCGTTTAAAATAATTGATAGGTAAAATTATGTAGAAAGTGAATAGTTAATTCGCTTTGCTGGTTAATGAATGGTTCAATAAGAATTGACAGCAAAGCAATTCACCATTGACTTTTGACTTTAATAAAGTGTTGCCATGCTTTCGGCTTTGAAATCCTGAAGTTCGTCCATTTTTCCTTCTTTCACTTTCTTCACCCATTCAGGATCCTGTAAAAGCGCACGACCAACCGCAACCAGATCGAAATCTCCTCTTTCCAGCCTTTTCGTAAGTTCAGTTAAATCTGCTTTTTCAGTTCCCTGCCCTCCGAAAGCCGCCATAAAATCTCCTTCAAGACCTACAGAACCTACGGTAATGGTTGGCTGTCCCGTGATTTTTTTTGCCCATCCTGCAAAATTAAGATCAGAACCTTCGAATTCGGCTTCCCAGAAGCGTCTTTGCGAACAATGGAAAATATCAACTCCTGCTTCTTTTAAAGGCAATAACCATTCTTCCATTTCTTCCGGTGTATTGGCTAATTTTACAGAATAATCCTGCTGTTTCCATTGAGAAAGACGAATAATAATCGTGAAATCTTCACCAACCGCCGCTCTGATTGCTTTAACCACATCAACCGCAAATCTGCTTCTCTCTTTCAGGGTTTTACCTCCGTACTCATCAGTTCTTGTATTGGTTACATCCCAGAAAAACTGGTCGATAAGATAACCGTGAGCTCCGTGAATTTCCACTACATCAAATCCTAAGTCTTTTGCAGATTTTGCAGAAGCGGCAAACTGAGCAATGGTATCCTGAATGTCTTCCAACGTCATGGCAGAAGCTTTTTCCATCTCAATAGAAGGATAATCCGCAGAACTTCTTGTGTCTCCGACGTGCCAGATTTGAGGTCCCATTTTTCCTCCGTTTTCATGAACTGCATCGATTACGTTTTTCCAGCCGTTCAGCGCTTCAGTTCCGTAAAAATCTGGGATATTCTGCATATTTTTGGATGCAGGTCTGTTGATTACGGTTCCTTCCGAAAGAATCAATCCCACATCTGAAGCCGCTCTTCTTGCATAATAATCTGTGATTTGCTGCGTAGGAACTCCGTTATCGGATTGTGCTCTCGTCATCGGAGCCATTACGATTCTATTTTTAAGTTCTAAATTCTTGTATTTAAAAGGTTGAAATAATGATTCTGTGCTCATTTTTAACTTACTATTTTATAATTGTTACACAAAGTAACTAATAATAGTTCATATTTGTATCTTTTGAATTGAAAAAAGTAGTAACTTTGCAGTAACATACATTAGTAACTTTAAAGTAACAGATGAGCTCTTTACATACGGGTTGGGTTTTAATTTTTATTTGACCACAAACCGAAAGTTCGACAGAGTAAAAAGGAACACAAGATAAGCGTATGCTTTATTGTAAAGTTTATTCATAAAAATGCATAAGGTATATAAGCTTAAATCCTTTGTAAACTCTTATAAGCAAAGCGCCTTTGTGAAGCTTAAGACAGTTAGAAGAGAGAAATTCTTGTGAACTTCGTGTTCAACAATACGAGTAAAAATTAGAAATACACCTTTATGAAAAAGAACGAATTAATGCAATACAGTTGTCCTTTGGGAAAAGCAATGTCTGCTTTGGGAAGCAAATGGAAACCGATCATTGTATTAGTGATTAAAGACCGTAAATTGCGTTTCGGAGAATTGGCAGCAAGAATCAATGTGATCTCCAGAAAAGTTCTGACCGACCAGTTGAGAGAAATGGAATCGGACGGATTGGTAATTCGTGAAGAGTTTAAAGAAATTCCTCCAAGAGTTGAGTATTCACTCACAGAAAAAGGATTGGCGCTATTGCCAATTTTGTATCAACTGGAAGAATGGGAAACGAAATATCATGTGTATGATCCTGAGAAAGAGAAGGATTGTAAAATGATTTTGGAGGGAAAAAAAGTTCAGAAGAGTGTTTTTTAACAGGTTTTATTTTCTTCGTCTTTTATTCTTTGATCTTTTATATTTTCATTTCATTAAATTTATTAGACCTAAGGTATCTACAAATTATCATTTTTTATAAATCTTTGTTATTAAGAATTTTATAAACTAAAAGATACGCTTCGTCATCATATTCAACTTTTTCAATTAATACGTTTTTACTTATAAATAATGAAAACAAGTGTACTCCTTCTGATTCTCTTTCAACAACTAGATTAATTAAATCACCATCATTATTTATTTCATGATTTTGAATTTTAAATTTTTTAGATACTAATGGTTTATTAGAATTATCAAGATTTGTTATTGTTATTAAAGAAAGATCTTTTGTTATTTCAATCATATTTAATTCTTCAGTTTCTGCTACTGGTCCAAGAGTCTTCTCTGTCTTAGGATCATATTTAATTATCCCTAAACTTTTAGATAATAAACTAAATTGCTGTGCTGAAAAAAAAATTGTTATAAAAAAAAATAAAAATGTAAAAGTATTTTTCATCTTATACAATATTAATTAATATTGGTGTTAAATAAAACAAATTTACAATATATAATTTTAAACTATACTACCGTCATTCCTTATTATAAAAACTCGCCTCCAAAATAAAGCGGTATTAAAATTTCACTTTTTTACAATCAACATATTAGCAAAAGGCGTAATTTTCTTATTTTCAATAATCTCCAAGCCCGCTTCAGAAATAGCTCTCTTCCATTGCTTTTGACTTAAAAAATGAAAAGCTCCGATATTAAAGAAAAGAAAATTTGTCAGATCTCTAAATTGTTCTGAAACAATGATTACACCATCATCTTTTAAAATTCTCTTCGCTTCTTTGAAAAATAAAACTCTTTGGTCGTGATCTAAAATTTCGTGAAGTGCAGTTATAGCAAGAATTACATCCTGAGATTGATTTTCAAAAGGAAGATGATCCGGTTTAATTTTTATTTCCTTCGGATTGGGTGGAAATACTTTCTTTGAAGTTTCGATTCCTTTTTCCTGTTCGTGACGATTTCCAAAAATATCACAAACCGTTAAATTCAAATCCGGATATTTTTCTTCCAATCGTTTTGACAAAGGATCAAAGCTTGCGTGAACTAAAATTGCATTTTCTGTTTTATTCCAATCTACAATTCCTTTTAACTTCTTTAATTCGTACAAATCTGAATGATCATATAAAATGTAAGAAGCGAGAAGTGATGCAAAAATATTTATTATGATAAGTGCGCTTAAAATTCTTAACATTAAAATAACCGGAGTTGAATTAATCCAAAATGATAATGCACAAAGAAGAATCGAAACAATAAACCCAAGTACTATTTTTTGATAATTAAAGAAGACAACAAGTTTTGTAATTTTCATAAATAGGCTTTAAAATCTAATTTACAAATTCCTAACAAAAAACCGCTTCCAAAAAGAAAGCGGTTTCAAAATTATCTAAAATCCCAATTAAAATATCGCTGGATATTTCTGAGGATTTGTTTCGTTAAACATCGCATAGATTTTTTCAACCATATCATCCGCAGAAGGTTTGCTGAAATAATCTCCGTCACTTGCGTAAGCCGGTCTGTGATCGTTTGCAGAAATTGTTAATGGATCAGAATCCAGGAATCTGAACGCTTTTTGTTTTTCTAAAATCTGCTGAAGGATAAACGCTGAGGTTCCTCCTTCCACATCTTCGTCGATTACGACTAATCGGCTTGTTTTCTTTACAGATTCTGCAATCTCATGTGTTAAATCGAAAGGAATTAATGACTGAACATCAATGACTTCCGCAGAAATTCCTAATTTTTCAAGCTCTTCCGCTGCTTCCATTACAATTCTCCATGTAGAACCATAAGTAACCAAAGTAACGTCTTTTCCTTCTTTTGTCACCTCGATTTTTCCGACAGGAACAGTGAATTCACCTAAATTATCCGGTTGTTTTTCTTTCAATCTGTACCCATTTAAACATTCAACGATTACAGCCGGATCATCGCTCTGAAGCATGGTATTGTAGAATCCGGCAGCTTTGGTTAGGTTTCTCGGAACCAATACCAGAATTCCCTTAGAAAGATTAAGAATTCCTGCCATCGGAGAACCTGAATGCCAAACTCCTTCCAGTCTGTGACCTCTTGTTCTGATGATAACCGGCGATTTCTGCCCTCCTTTTGTTCTGTACTGAACGGTTGCCAAATCGTCGCTCATTCCCTGTAAACAGTACAAAATATAATCAAGATACTGGATTTCGGCAATTGGTCTTAAACCTCTCATTGCCATTCCGATTCCCTGTCCTAAAATGGTTGCTTCACGGATTCCAGTATCGGCAACACGAACATCACCGTATTTTTCCTGCATTCCTTCCAACCCTTGGTTTACGTCACCGATGTTTCCGGCATCTTCACCAAAGACTAAAGTTTCAGGATATTTTTCGAATATTTTATCGAAATTGTTTCTTACCACTACTCTTCCGTCCACATCTTCAGAAGCATCGGAATAAATGGGCTTAATTTCTTTTACGTTTTCTGCTTTCCACTGAGACTGAGAGTATAAGTGAGAAGAATAATTGTCTTTTTCAACTTCAAAAATCTCGTTGTATTTCTGCATCAGTTGGTTTCTTTCTGCAGAATGGGTTCCTCTCGTTGCCAGTAAAGATTTTCTCACCAAATGGAAAACATCTTTCTTCGCTTTTGAAACCAGTTTATTGAAGTGAGTAATATAATTCTCGATTTCAGCGTTTTGCCCTTTAAGATTTTCTACCAAAGGTAAAACGGAACCGATTAAATCTGTAATTGTTTTCTGATAATTTTCCCAAGCCTGTTTCTGACCTGTTTTTACCGTTTTTTTAGCTTCATTATCAATAGCATCCAGCTCTTCTGCTGTTGCCAGAACTTCTTCTTTTCCTTCAATTTCGATAGAATAGTTTAAAATCCATTCTCTGAATTTCACCAAGCCGTCAAACTGAGATTCCCAAGACAGACGTTCTTCATTTTTATACCTTTCATGAGATCCTGAAGTGGAGTGACCTTGAGGCTGTGTAACTTCAATCACATGAACCACTACCGGAACGCTTTCTACTCTTGCAAACTGTTCTGCTCTAGCATAAGCATCCAAAAGCGCAGGATAATCCCAAGCTTTTACCTGAATGATTTCACACCCCTGATTTTCTCCTTCTTTTCTCTGAAAACCGCTCAGCATTTCAGCGATATCGGCTTTTGCTCTCTGATTTTTGGTAGGAACAGAAATTCCGTACCCGTCGTCCCAGATCGAAACTACCATTGGAACCTGAAGCGCACAAGCCGCATTCAGTGTTTCCCAGAAATGACCTTCTGCTGTAGAAGCATCCCCGATTGTTCCGAAAGCAATCTCATTTCCCTCTCTGGAAAACTTTTCAGAGCCTTCGAATTTTACGGTTTTATAAATTTTAGAAGCCTGAGCCAATCCTAATAATCTCGGCATCTGTCCCGCAGTAGGAGAAATGTCGGAAGAAATATTTTTCTGAGCCGTTAAATCTTTCCAGCTTCCGTCTTCATTTAAACTTCTTGTTGCAAAGTGACCGTTCATCTGTCTTCCGGCTGAAGCAGGTTCTCTTTCCACGCTTGTATCTGCATACAATTGTGCAAAAAAACTTTCAACAGTCAACGCATTTACAGCCAATGCAAAGGTCTGATCTCTGTAATATCCCGAACGGAAGTCTCCATCTCTGAAAACTTTCGCCATTGCAAGCTGAGGAAGCTCTTTTCCGTCCCCAAAAATACCAAACTTAGCTTTTCCCGTAAGAACTTCTCTTCTTCCCAAATAGGACATTTCACGAGAAATCCTTCCTAATTTATAATCTTCAAGTATCTGATTTTTAAAATCTTGAAAGGAAATTTGCTGTGTTTCAATATAGGTTGTCTGCATAGCCAAATATTAAATATTTTTATTTTGAAGTATTTTGCTAATATACACTTTTTAAATTAATTTTAATTTTTAATAATCTTTTTTAAAAATTTGATAATAAAATAAATTGTGTTTATATTGGAATAAATTTGTAAATGATGGAGAAAAAATCGTCTCATATCCTTAATGCATCGAGTAATCTTCTGGGGTTTTCTCTGGTCATTATCACTTCTTTAAAGATATCAAAAATCAGCCACAGTACGCATTTGGACGAGTTTGCCGGAGTTGCCTGTCTCTTTTTTGCCTTCAGTTCCTTTTTTTCTTTCCTCGCGATAAGATCGAAGCATGAAAGACGTTCTTTCAGATTTGAAACTATTGCGGATTATTTATTTTTAATCGCTTTATTTTGCATTGTTCTGGCTGTAATTATTGTCACAGTGAAAATAATTTAACTTTCATTTAAAAAACAAATATTCAATTATAAATAAATTTAAATCAATAATAAATAAATATTTTTATTAAAAATGATAAAAATAAATATTATATATAAAAAATAAACTATTTTAACTAAAATTTAATAAATAAATCGGCATGAATTTTGAGTTTATTGTGAAAAAAATTCACAAATTTTAAAATCATGAAAAACAAATTATCTCAGGTAATTAAAGTATTACTATTTGTTATAATTCCGCTATCAAATTACGCTCAGGTAGGTGTTAATACAAGCAATCCTCAAACTACTTTTCACGTAGACGGAAGTAAAGATAATGCTGCTTCAGGTGCGCCTACCGCCACACAGCAGTCCAACGATTTTGCCGTAACCAGTTCAGGAAACGTAGGAATAGCGACGGTAAGCCCCAGTGAAAAACTGGATGTAGCAACAGGAAATGTAAGAGTTCGTACCATTAATTCCAATGCAGGTGTTCCCGGAACAGATAAATATGTAGTTGCAGATGGGAACGGTGTTTTAAAGACAATAAATTTTACCACTACAGATCTTTTTCATGCGCGTTTATCTGCCGATCAGACCGCCAACAGCGGCGTGATTGCAACTTTACTTTTTGCGGCTCCTTTAGTAACGTCAACGTATTATTCTTACAATTCAACTACCGGAACACTTACTTTTAACCAGGCAGGAAACTATATTGTTACGTTTCAGGCAAGTTTTGGGAATGTTACTGCCGGAACACAACTTGTTTTGGGGGTAAGACCTGTTCCGGACAGCAATTATCTTGCAAGGGGAAGCCATTACGCGGGAGCGGATACTCCTACCCTCACTGCCACTGTAAGGATTGGAGAACTTATGAACTACACGACGATGCTTGTTGTACCGAGTGCAGGATATCAGGTGCGTTTTACGGCAGCTCCTAATCAAAACTGTACGGTTTTAGCTTCGGAAACAGGAAGTACAGGAAGTGGTAACGTCACCAATATTACGATTCAGAAGATTTAATAACAATAAGAAATCGGAATGCATGAGCGTTCCGATTTTTTTATTCTGAAAAATTTATATCTGTTTAAAACTTTCTTTCAATGACATAATCCAGCATAATTCGCAATGATTTTTTTGCTTCAGAATCGGGAAATTCGTTCAGAATATCAATTGCTTTCTGCTGAAAGTCTTTCATTATGGTAATGGCATACTCCAGACCTCCGGAACTTTTAACAAAATTAATCAGCTCTTTTACGCGTTTCTGATCGTTGTTGTAACGCTTAATCGTATTGAAATAATATTTTCGGTCTTTTTCGTTTGCTATTTTTAAAGTATGAATCAAAGGCAGCGTCATTTTCTGCTCTTTGATATCAATTCCTACCGGCTTTCCGATAACGTTTGAAGTTAAATAATCAAAAAGGTCGTCTTTGATCTGGAAAGCCATTCCGGTATAGGTTCCGAAATCCATCATTTTTTTAGCCAGAACTTCGTCTGCATTATTCGACAAAACGCCGATTTCGCAGCATGCAGCAATTAAAGTCGCTGTTTTCTGACGGATGATTTCATAATAAACCTCTTCTGTAATATCCAGTTTTCTGGCTTTCTCCAACTGAAGAAGCTCTCCTTCGGACATTTCGCGGATGGTTCTTGAAATAACACCTAATAAATCGTAGTCTTTATGATCTGTGGATAATAAAACCGATTTAGATAAAAGATAATCTCCAACCAAAACAGCAATCTTGTTTTTCCACAACGCATTGATTGAAAAGAAATTGCGCCGTTTAAAACTTTCATCCACCACATCATCATGCACCAGAGTTGCCGTGTGAATCAGCTCGATCATGGAAGCTCCACGATACGTTTTTTCGTTGACGTCGCCGACTAATTTTGCACAAAGAAAGACAAACATCGGACGCATCTGCTTTCCTTTTGTGGTAACGATAAAACGAGTGACTTTATCTAGTAAAGGTACTTTGCTCTGCATGGATTCATAAAACTTCTGCTCGAAAAGTTTCATTTCCTCATTGATCGGTCGCTTGATTTCTTCAACGGTGTTCGCCACAATCTTTGAATAAGAGATAAATTATTAATTCCCACAAAGATAATTTTTTTCGGGCAATTTTAAGGGAAATTAATCTTTGAGTTTATCTATCGGAATAAAATAAAGGCTTTGTTTTCCTCCGCCAATCGGAGAATGAAACTTTTCACCCGAAATATAGATTCCTGTTTCATCAACGGCAATTCCTTCAATTTGTCCAATAGATAAAGCGCTTCCGAGATAATAATGTTTGGGATTTTTTTTGAAAAAAATTCCCGGCTCTGCTTCATCAAAAATATCTAAAAACACTTCTGTCTTCTTGGTATAGCCTATTAAATAGAGTTTTTTATTAAAATAAGAAGCGTCTGTTATTATAAAACCAGTCTTGTAATTTTCTGTTTTCTGTGCTTTTTGCTTTTCTGAAATTTCAGGATCGATAATATAATGTGTAGTTGATTTTGAACCCCATTCTTTTGTAAAGAGATGAATTTTACCATTTAAATAAATCATCGCTTCCGCATCGAAATCTGTTTCGGAATATTTCGGAATAAATTCCTGCTGTTCGGGATATTCGAAGGAAATTACTTTTACAGAATCGTTATTTAATGTATTATTTTCAAAAGGAACTTTATAAATTTCGAGATCTTTTCTTGTTCCGCCGTTGTTTCCGAAATCTCCAATGTAAAAGTTTTTACCGTCGTTTGTAAGTGCTTCCCAATCTTTATTTTTAGCGTTGATTTGTACGGTGCTGATAATTTTTCCTGTTTTTTTATCCAATTCGAAAAGTTCGGGGGAATTTCCGCTGTCGTTAAAAGTATACAGTTTTCCGTTGATTAGGCTCAGCCCTGAAGTTTCTTTCACTTTATCATCCAAATAATTGACTCTGTACTTTCTGATTTTGAACAGATCCGCCTGTTGGGAAAATGAGACTGTTGAAACGGTAATGGCAAATATGATGAAAAGCTTTTTCATGCGGTAAAAATATTTATTTAAACACAAATGGCACTAATTTTCACACTAATTTCACTACTTTTTATACAAACTTAGAGGTTCCTCTGTCATTCTGACGAAGGAAGAATCTATTTATAACAGATAGATCGCAAAAGTTTTATTTAAATACTTTATGCTTTTAATTTCGCAAAGGCAACTTATTTAAACTAATTTCAGAATAAAACTGCAAAAGGGACAAAAGACAATGATAAAGCGAATTTCCAGAATAATAAAAGCGCTCAAAAGAATAAAAATCAAAGATTTTTAAAAACTACTGTGATCTTCTTATTTATAATCATCAAAATCTAAATAACCGTTTAGTTCATCTTTGCGGTTAAATAAAAAGTTTAAACAGACTTAAGATTATATTTAAATCCAAATAATTAAAATATTTGTGAAATACGTGTAAAATTTGTGTTGTCTGCGTTTAAAAACTAAGCAGATTTCTTCTGAACCTGATCTTTATTTTTATTTTTTCTTGCCCAGTAATCTTTTTGATATTGTCTCACGGTTTTTCCGGTTCCGTCGTGTCGCCATCCCGGAGAATTAAAAATATAATTGATACGATCTGAAAATTTCAGTCCCGGCTGTTTAATATCTTTCCATATTTTTCTCCATTCGTACAGAAGAACCGTATCGGGTTTATTATCCGGCATTTTTGGATAAATTCCATATTTCACAGGAACATTGGGGTCTTCTTTTTCAAAAGTTCCGAAAATTTTATCCCAGATAATAAGACACATTCCCATATTTCTGTCAAGATATTTGATGTTGCACGCATGATGAACACGGTGATGAGAAGGCGTTACCAAAATATACTCAAGGAAGCCCATGCTTTTCACAGTCTGGGTGTGAACCCACGTTCCATATACCTGACCGATTGCATACACCACCATAATGTGCCATGGATTGAATCCTAAAAAAGCCAGTGGCGAAAAGTATAAATACCGGTAAAGCGGCTGTAAAACCGGACTTCTGAAACCTGTTGTTAAATTGAAATATTCTGAGTTGTGGTGCGTGATATGAACCGCCCAGAATGCTCTGGAATGATGATCTACATAATGGAGAACATAATATGCAAAATCCGTTACCACAAAGCAAATCAGCCAGTACCAGATCGTAAAATCCCACGAGAAAAATCTAAGATTGTAAAAGAAGAACATGACTCCCATTGCAAAAGCCTTCATCAATAAATCCAGTCCGAAATTCATTAATGCCAGAAAAACGCTCGTTGCCACATCTTTTTTATCGTATAATTTAGCCTCCGAAACGTGACTGTAAATCATTTCGGCTAAAATAACGGTTGCATGAACAGGAATAGACCATGAATAGACACTTTCCAATCCATTTTCATCCATAAAGTAATCCATCATCACTTTTAAAATTTGTGGTACAAAGTTATGATTTTAGGAAAGCGTTAAGAAAATTTTTTAATTTTTTTAATAAAATTTTAATCCGCAGATTTATTGGCAAGCTGTCCGCAGGCTGCATCGATGTCTCCGCCACGGCTTTTTCTTACTACGCAGACAATTCCTGCATTTTCCAACTGACGGATATAATTTTCTTCTGCCTGTTTGTTGCACTGGTCATATTTTCCGTCACCAATAGGATTGTACTGAATTAAATTAACTTTAGAAGGAACCTGTTTGCAGTATTTAATCAGAGCTTTGATATCTTCATCACCGTCATTAATGTCCTTCCAGACACAGTATTCGAAAGTGATGACAGAGCCTGTTTTTTTATACCAGTACTGAAGAGATTCCATGATTTCCGTTAGAGGAAATTTATCGGAAAAAGGCATGATCTCGTTACGCTTCGCTTCAATGGCAGAGTGAAGAGACAAAGCCAGTTTCACTTTCAGTTCTTCGTCAGCGAGCATTTTAATCATCTTCGGAATTCCTGAAGTGGAAACGGTAATTCTTCTGGGAGACATTCCCAAACCTTCCGGCTGGGTAATTTTGCGGATTGCTTCCACCACGTTTTTGTAATTCATCATCGGCTCTCCCATTCCCATAAAAACAATATTGGAAAGCGGTCTGTCGAAATACATTTTACTCTGGCTGTCGATTAAAGCAACCTGATCCACGATCTCAGCAACTTCAAGATTTCTCATTCTTTTGAGTCTTGCGGTTGCACAAAATTCGCAGTTTAATGAACATCCTACCTGTGAAGAAACGCAGGCTGTCGTTCTGGTTTCTGTAGGAATAAGAACAGATTCCACCAATAAGCCGTCGTGCAATTTCACTCCGTTTTTAATGGTGCCGTCTGTACTTTTCTGAAGCTGATCCACAGAAACAGGATTGATGGTATATTCTTCGGCGATTCTCTCACGAAGAGGTTTTGAAAGATTCGTCATTTCATCAATCGAGTGAAGATTTTTACTCCACAACCAGTCATAAACCTGCTTCGCACGAAACGGCTTTTCTCCCAAAGAAACAAAATATTCTTTGAGCTGGTCCAGTGATAAAGTTCTGATGTCTTTCATATTTATTTAAAGAGCCAAGTTAAAAGTAAAAATTAAAAAGTTTTACAGCTTTGTATTATTAACTATTGCAGCTAAAATATTTTTCAATTCAGCACTTTCATTTAATAAAGTTTTAAATTCTTCCGAATCATATCCGTCTAGTTGTTCTAAAACCCGAAGCCAGAAATTACTTTCTCTAGCTTCTTCTTAAAGCAATTTTTACTTTATTTTTAAAATCAGCTTTAGAAGATCCTGCTTGTGACTCTTCATAATTAGCACCTATTGATGTTGCCGCTTTTCCAAGTTGAAATCTGATTAATTTACTTTCAGGATCATTTGGCAGTGATCTTAAAAACTTAAGACAGCTCACCCCAAACGTAAAAGTCCTTGTAAGTAAATCATTCTGTAGCATTCTGACCTATAACTTTTTACCTTTAACTTGGCTCTTTTTACTTTATTTTGTTACAAAATTAACATTGCATCTCCGTAAGAGTAGAATTTGTATTTCTCTTTTACGGCTTCTTCGTAGGCGTGCATTATGAAATCTCTTCCTGCAAATGCTGCAATCATCATAATTAATGTAGATTTTGGCGTGTGGAAGTTGGTGATCATACAGTTTGCCACTCCGAAATCGTGTGGAGGATAAATGAATTTATTGGTCCATCCGTGGAAAGCAGAGATTTTTTTATTTGAAGAAACAGAAGTTTCTAAAGTTCTCATCGTAGTCGTTCCAACGGCACAAACTCTTCTGTTCGCATCAACAGCGTTGTTGATGATCTGAGCGTTTTTCTCATCAATAAAGATTTCCTCAGATTCCATTTTGTGCTTAGAAAGATCTTCTACCTCAATTGGGTTAAAAGTTCCCAAACCAACGTGAAGTGTAACCTCAGCAAAGTCGATTCCTTTGATTTCCAATCTCTTCATCAAATGTCTTGAGAAGTGAAGACCTGCAGTAGGTGCTGCAACCGCGCCTTCTACTTTCGCATAAATCGTCTGATATCTTTCAGCATCTTCCGGCTCAACGTCTCTCTTGATGTATTTCGGAAGCGGAGTTTCTCCCAATTCCTTTAATTTAGCTCTGAATTCTTCGTAAGAACCGTCGAATAAGAATCTTAAAGTTCTTCCTCTTGAAGTGGTGTTATCAATTACTTCAGCAACCAAAGACTCATCTTCTGTGAAGAATAATTTATTTCCGATTCTGATTTTTCTTGCCGGATCTACTAAAACGTCCCAAACACGAGTTTCCTTATCAAGCTCTCTCAAAAGGAAAACTTCAATCTTAGCTCCTGTTTTTTCTTTATTTCCGTATAAACGTGCAGGAAAAACTTTAGTATTGTTGAAGATAAAAAGATCTCCTTCGTCGAAATAATCAACCACATCTTTGAACAGTTTATGCTGAATCGTTTCAGTTTTTCTGTCTAAAACCATTAATCTGGCTTCGTCTCTGTGTTCTGATGGGTGTTCTGCCAATAATTCCGCAGGAAGATCAAAATTAAAATCTGATGTTTTCATTTTTTAAATTACGGTTTAAAAATTTATTGAAATTACAAGGTGTAATTTTCGGAGTGCAAATATACGACATTCGATACCCCTTTGTCAAGTAATATTTAAACAGATGTTAAATAAAATTTTTCGTGAAATAAAAAACCGTGATTTTCCGATATTTTTTAAGCCATAAAAAAGCTATTTTTGAGAACATTAAAAATTTACACTATGAGCAAATATTCGATTGAATCTTTTGTGAACGAAACGAAAGAAAATCCAATGGAAAGAGATTATTTCGAGCTGGAAAAACCCTCTCTTCTGGAGATCAACCTCAACAACCAGTCTGTCTGGACGAAAGCAGGAAGCATGGTTGGCTACATCGGAAACGTTAATTTCGAAAGACAGGGAATGCTTTCCGGAGGAATCGGAAATTTATTGAAAAAAGCGATCAGCGGCGAAGGCGCAAAATTGATGAAAGCCGAAGGAACCGGAAAACTGTACGTCGCGGATTCAGGTAAAAAAGTCCGTATTCTTTATCTAAATAATGAAGCGGTCTGCGTAAACGGAAACGATGTTTTAGCGCATGAACAAAGCATTAAAAGCGATATTACCATGCTAAAAAGTATTGCAGGGGTAATGTCGGGCGGACTTTTTCAGGTAAAGCTTTCAGGAACAGGACACATTGCTATTACCACTCACGGTGAGCCTTTAACGTTACTGGTAACTCCGGATGCGCCGGTTTTCACAGATCCGAATGCAACCGTTGCATGGTCCGGAAACCTTTCTCCTGAACTGAAAACCAACGTTTCTTTCAAAAGTCTGATTGGAAGAGGAAGCGGTGAAGAATTCCAGATGAAGTTTTCGGGGAATGGATGGGTTCTGATTCAGCCTTATGAGGAGGTTTACAGAATTGAGAAGTAATAACTTGTTTTTTGGGGAATAGATCAGTTTTGAAATTCCCCAAAAACATTATATTCTTTAATAATTAATTCTTTGGGTAGTTTTAAAGAAAAATCTACGTTTGTGATTTTTAGAGAACTATCGTAAGAATAACCTGTTGAATGATAATCAACCTGTAATCTTTTTACCACATAATTTGAATTCGGATCTAAAAATGCTCTCACATTTTTCTGTATTTCGTCAGTTTTACCATGATCAATGCCCAATTCAAGATAATCAAATGTTGATTTTTCTAAAGATACCAATACTGAAAATCTCTTCTTAGTCTTCTTTTCATTTTTATAGCCAATAATCTGATATTGTAAAGAATCCATTTTTTTTATCTCTAAAATATCGCCATTGGCAATATCTTTATGTTTATCCTTACTAAAATCATTAGTATACATATATTCAAAAGTTACAAAATCTTTAGATGGTATCACTTTAAACACATGTCTTAAGTTCTTGTTTTTATCATAGATTATTCCTTTAAATTGGTCATTAAACCTGTCTATATTCAAATGAATTTTATTTGTAGAATCATAAAAAGCGGTAGAAACTGACTTTTCTTTATCAGGCTTAATTTGAGTTGTCTGACTTTCTATCGAATAATCAAAATGATATTCCTGTGAAAAAATAGTAGTGAAAATTAAGGTCAGAAATAATGGTAATAGTTTTTTCATAAATGCATTTTTATCTTCTTCCATTCCTCCAGTTTCTTTTCAAAAGAAACCGTATGAAGCGGGCTTGTAGAAGGCAGTAAAAATACAGGTATTTTGTAATTTTTCCCTAAAATTTTCTGCAAATTTTTATACGATTTTCCGCCATTGCAAAATATGGCTTTAATATTCGGATGATCTTCCAGAAGCTCTTCAATCTGATTGGCTTCTTCATTTTTTATTTCAGAATCGAGGCTTCCTTTTCTTTCGCAGGAATCGATAACGTCCCAAAGTGCGATATTGTGTTTCTTTAAAAGGTTGATTCTTTCCGCATAATCTTCTGTAAATTCTTCGTTGAGCAATTCAAAAATAATTTTCCAGAATTTGTTTTGGGGATGTCCGTAATATTGTTGTTTTTCTAACGATTTTACACCGGGAATTGATCCCAGAATGATGATTTTAGAATCGTTGTCGATGATTGGGGGAAAGGAAGATATTCTGTTTTGCATAAATCAAATTTATAGGTTTTTATTTTTTTTAACCCGATGATCGCTAAGATTTTCTTTTAAAACTTGTCTAAACTTTTTTACCGCAAAAGATGCAAAAGATTGTTACATTTTAGTTGTTTAAGTTTACTACTTAAATGGAAAAAAGAGCACATAAGTTTAAAAAAATCAAAGATTTTTTCTCTTTTCAGACTTTAGAAATACTTTAAAGAAATCCAATAAAGTCTTTTGTATCTTTTGCAGTTAAATTTAAAATGAGTTTAAACAAACTTTTAAATAAAACCGAATATTTTTCGTTCGCGATGACGTTTCACTCAGCAGATGAGCATATTTTCGAAAAACAAAAAACGGACTAAAAGCCCGTTTTCTGTTGATTTTTGTATCTGTTTAAACCACCCCGTCAAAAATTCTATGAATTTTTGCCACCCCTCCAAAGGAGGGGAATTCGGAAGGAAAGATTATATTTATAAAGTTTCTTTTAGCCAGTCGAAGAATTCTCTCTGCCAAACCAATCCGTTTTGTGGATGCAGCACCCAGTGATTTTCATTCGGGAAATAAACCAGTTTAGATTTTAAACCTCTCAGTTTTGCTGCCTGAAATGCTTCCTGACCCTGCTCGTAAGGAACACGGTAATCTATTCCGCCCTGAACGATCATCATCGGTTTGTTCCATTTATCAACAAAATTGCTTGGGTTGAATTCCGTATAAGCTTTTGGCTGTGGTTTTTCCCAAGGAGAACCTAAATCCCAGTTCGCAAACCAAAGTTCTTCCGTTGTTAAATACCATGATTTCATATCAAATAATCCATCGTGCGCGATGAACGTTTTGAATCTGTTTTCGTGAATTCCGGCTAACATAAATACGCTATATCCGCCATAACTTGCACCAACTGCTGCAACTCTGCTTCCGTCAACGTAAGGTAAAGTTTTCGCATAATCCGTTGCGGCAAGATAATCTCTCATTGGTTGTCCTCCCCAGTCTCTTGAGATTTCTTCATTCCATTTTGTTCCCCAACCCGGCATTCCTCTTCTGTTTGGTGCAACAACGATGTATCCGTTAGCTGCCATTAAAGCAAAGTTCCATCTTGTGCTGAAGAACTGTGTTAAGGCAGATTGCGGACCTCCCTGACAATAAACAAGGGTTGGATATTTTTTGTTTGGGTCAAAGTTTGGCGGATAATGGAACCACACTCCCATTTCTTTTCCGTCCGAAGTTTTCACCATTTTCAGTTCAGATTTTCCCTGAGCCAACTGTGCATACATTTCTTTATTGGCTTCCGTAACCTGCTTCATTTCTCCGTTTTTAAGGTTGACAGAGAAAATATCTGTGGCGTGATTGATATCGGTTCTTCCTACCAAAAGTGAAGTTTTCTGATCGGCAAAAATTTCATTCACATCAAAATCACCTTTTGTGATCTGCTGAACTTTAGCATTTTTAGGATCTAAAGAGAATAACTGCTTCGTTCCTCTGAAAGCTGCCGTGAAATAGATCATTTTTGAATCTCCGCTCCAGAAAACGTCTCCGGAAACACTTTCGTCCCAACTTTGAGTTAAGTTAATCGTTTTTCCGGATTTCCAATCCATGATTTTTACATCATTTTTATCGGCTTCATAACCGTCTCTTGCCATACTTTGCCACAAAAGTGATTTTCCATCCGGACTGAATTTCGGATTAACGTCGTATCCTTTATTGGATTCGGTTAAATTTTTTGTTGTTCCTGAAGCAAGATCGTATGCAAAAATATCTGTGTTTGTGCTTGTAGAGTATTCTTTGCCGCTTTTCGGTTTAGTTACATATAAAAGCTGTGCAGAATCCGGACTCCAGATGAAATCTTCTGCTCCGCCGAAAGGTCTTTGCGGAGAATCCCACATTTTTCCTTCCAGTAAATCTTTTGCAGAATCTGCTTTATCTGAAACATTTACCACGAAAACATGATTATATTTCCCTTCATTGAAATAATCCCAGTGTCTGTGATTCAGATCTGTATAAACTTGTGCCGTGGTTTTCGGAGTATCGGAATATTTGTCTTTTCCCATTACTTTTTCTACCAAAACCTGCTTGCTAAAGGCTATTTTTTTACCGTCAGGAGAAATAACAATGTTGTCTGCTTCACCAATGGTATAAAATTCCGTCCATGTTTTACCGTTGTCTTTTGAAAGAAAAATCTTATCGCCTTCCTGCGCGTACAATCCGTTTTTATCCCACTGAATCAGTGCTTTTTTGCCTAAATCAACTTTCACGGACTGATTGTTCAGAACATTCAGGAAATAGTTCTCGCTTTTTGTTTTTTCGGTTTTAAGATCGGTCTGTCCAATTTTGTAGATTAACGAGGACTGATCCTGAGAAACTGCCTGTACTCCAACTTTTTTCAAAGTCCATAAAATTTCAGGCGTCATTAGTTGTTGTGCATTCATTAAGAGCGGAGCTGCCAAAGCCAGCAGACTGTACTTAAGTTTCATATTAATTCATTTTTTATGACTTTATCATTCAATCCAATCATAAAGTCTTTATTTAATTCAAAGATTGCCAAAGTTAACTATTTTTAAAACACAAACGCGCACAAAAAATCGCCTGTCGTTTTAACAGGCGATTTTTATATCATTTTAAATTTTAAATTAATCTCCGTCCGAAAACATTGAGTTTGCCAGTGAGCTGACGATGGAAAGCAGGATGCTGAAAATAAGTGCCCACAAAAATCCGTCTACCATCATGCTGTCTATAAAATAATCCGCGATCAGGATTATAATTGCATTGATTACTAAAGTGAACAGCCCCAATGTAATAATCGTTAAAGGTAATCCCAAAATATTAAGAACAGGTTTCACAATTAAATTTAAAAGTCCTAAAACGATGGCAAAAATGATCGCTCCGCCAAATCCTGTAAAGTGTACTCCCGGTAAAATCCATGTTAAAAGATAAGCAACAATGGCCGTTACCAAAAGTCGAATAATTAAGTTCATAGTATGATTTTTTAATGTTGTTGATGCGTGTTCCTGTGCAAAAGCTATTCCACTTGTTTGAAAAATTATCTGATCTTCATCATCGTGACCAAGGATGTTGCAACGTGGCTTTCGGAAGCTCCGTCTTCATCAACCACATAAATTTCAGTGCGGATCACACTGATCTTTGAACCTCCTTTTATTACGTAGGATTTTGAAACTAAAGCGTCTCCGATGGCAGGTCTTAAATAATTGACTTTCAACTCAACGGTTACGACATAACAGTCTTCTTCGTAATGACTTACTGCCGCATAACCTGAAGAAACATCCACCAAAGAAGCAATCATGGCTCCGTTGAACATTCCCGCTTTTCTTGTCATGAGTTCCATTTTCGGGATTTTCATGGAAATGAAGTCGGTTTCCACTTCCAAAAGTTCGGCTTTGTAGAATTTTAATGTTTCGGAGCGGTTGAAACTGTCGGTGATGAGTTGTTTTTTATGGGGTGTCATTTTTTGTTTATAATTTGAACACAAGTTGCACAATTTTTTTTATAAATGCGAAAATATTATGTTTGCTTTTGATTTAAACACAAATGGCACGAGTAGATTTCACAAATGGCGCAAATATTTTAACCATGAACGATATTTGAGAGGTTAGAATTATTATGTTTTGGCTGAAGCCGTTGTTTTGGGTAAAATTTGAAAGCGGACTAAAGTCCGCTCCTATTGATGTTTCGTTGTGGTATTCGTGAAAATATTTGTGGTATTTGTGTTTAATCTTTAATTCAGAACAATCTGAAATTGCTCATCCATCGACAAAATACCTTCTGCCACACTTTCGGGATGGGTGGTGAAGCCTTTTAATTTTGAGGTTTTTCCTTTTAAGACCAGATCCATTAATTGCTTATCCGACAGTTTTTTTCCGAAGATTTCAAAGGAAACTTTAAAGCCGCAGTTTTTAAAATCGGAACATCCGACAGCGGTTTTTCCTTTCATTAAATGATGTTCTTTGCATTTCGGACATTTGGTTTCTTCCCACGACTGAAGTTCTTTTTTAACGGCAGGTTCACGTTTTTTCTTTTCTTTTATCTCCTCCACTTTTTCTTCTTCCAAAGAAATGACTTTCCCTTTTCCGTCGACTACTTTTTTAGTAAGCTCCGTCACCATCTGGATGAGCTCTTCCTTAAAATGATTGGCTTCATATTCACCTTTTTCAATTTTTCGGAGTTTCAGTTCCCATTCTCCGGTTAATTCGGGACTTTTCAGCAATTCATCTTCAATGGTGTCAATCAGTTGAATTCCGGTTTGGGTGGCGATAAGATTTTTTCTTTTCTTCTCGATATATTTCCGCTTGAAAAGGGTTTCGATAATATTGGCGCGGGTTGAAGGTCTTCCGATGCCGTTGTTTTTCAGGAGTTCGCGCAGTTCATCATCTTCCACCTGTTTTCCTGCGGTTTCCATAGCTCTCAGCAAAGTTGCTTCCGTGTAAGGTTTTGGCGGGGTTGTTTTTCCCTGATGGATCATCGGATCATGCGGTCCGGTTTCTCCTACGGTAAATTCGGGAATGGTCTGTTCTTCTTCCTTTTCTTTTTCTTTATCGTTGGGTTCTTCTTTCGGTTCTTTGGCGTAAACGGCTCTCCATCCAGGTTCCAACACCTGTCTTCCGCTGGTTTTGAAAGGAATGGTTCCTACTTTTCCTTCTACTAAAGTATTTGAAATTTTACACTCGGGATAAAATACGGCAATGAAACGTTTCGCAACCAGATCATAAACTAACTTTTCTTCCCTGCTTAAATTCTGGGAAGGCGGAACTTCTGTAGGAATGATCGCGTGGTGATCTGTTACTTTGGTATCATCAAAAACCGCTTTCGATTTGGGAATCGGAGCTTCCAGTAAAGGAGCGATAAGTTCCTGATAGAAATACATTTTCTTCAGAATTCCTTCTATTTTCGGATATAAACTTTCAGACAAATAGGTTGTATCCACACGCGGATAAGTAACGTGCTTTTTCTCGTAAAGACTCTGAATATAATTAAGCGTATTCTCCGCAGAATAGCCGTATTTTTTGTTGGCTTCCACCTGAAGTGCCGTTAAATCGAACAGTCTTGGATTTTTCTCTTTTCCTTCTTTAATTTCAAAGGATACGATTTCGAAAGGATTCTGTTTTAAATATTCCAGCCCTTTTTCTGCGCGTTCCAATGTTTTGAGACGGTCGATGGCGGCGTTAAAAATAACTTCGCGGTATTTGGTTTTCAGTTCCCAATATTCTTCAGTGTTAAAAGCATCAATTTCTTTCTGACGCTGAACGAGCATTGCCAAAGTGGGAGTCTGTACTCTTCCGATGGAAAGAACGGCTTTATTTCCGCCAAATTTTTTGGTGAAAAGTCTTGTTGCATTAATTCCCAGCAACCAGTCTCCGATCGCTCTTGCGTTTCCTGCGAGATAGAGATTTTTGTAATCTTCGGCAGGTTTTAGATTGGCAAAACCTTCTTTAATCGCTTCTTCGGTAAGGGATGAAATCCACAAACGCTGAATAGGCTTGTTGCATTTTGCTTTCTGTAAAACCCATCTCTGGATCAGTTCTCCTTCCTGACCGGCATCCCCGCAATTGATGACCTCATCACATTCTTCGACTAATCTTTCAATAACTTTAAACTGATTTTCAACGCCTTTGTTGGGGATTAATTTGATCCCGAAATTATTGGGAATAATGGGCAACAGAAACAGGTTCCATGATTTGTACTGCGGACCGTAATCGTGCGGTTCTTTAAGGGTGCAAAGATGCCCGAAAGTCCATGTCACACAATAGCCGTTTCCTTCCATATAGCCCTGTTTCGGCGTGGTGGCGCCCAACACTTTGGCGATATCTCTGGCAACACTGGGTTTTTCGGCAATACAAAGTTTCATGAATGTCTCGGAATTTTTTGGAGAGGGCAAAAATCGGGATTTTTTTTGGATTTTGCTAATTTGCGAATTGTTGGTTGAAAATAAGCTTGTCTGAACTTTTTTAAACGAAGGGTATTAATTAAATTTTTGAAAATAGATACGTCATCAATTGTCATTCCGGAGGAATCTATACTCGAATATTTTGTGTGAATTTATACTACTTCACTTAGATCTTTTCACGATGACAGATGTGGCGGAAAGTTGAACGTTTTCAAACGCAAAGTTTTTTTACGATGGTGATTATTTTGAGGAAGCAAAGTTATGCAGATTTCATCTGTGATGAAGCGTGTGTTTTAGCATCCGTCTTGCTTTGGTTCTTTTTACAGAACAATTTTACATTGTTTTTGGGTTGAAATTTTAAACTTTATTTTTTCCAGAATTTCTAATATTTTGCTTAGATCCTTACAGGATGACAAATGTGCCGGAAAAGAATTCAGAGTTAAAAGACAAATTTGTCTGAAGAAATTCAAAACAGTCCTGTAACGGCTTTTCGGGTAACCGGGAAAGTATGTTTCACCCCTGCAAGAGACTTTCCGGGAACCTCGAAAGCTTCCTGCACCCCTGCGACAAACTTTCCGGAAGGCGGGAAACCTTCTTGCACCCCTGCAAGAAACTTTCCCGGAAATTAAAAAAGCTCCCTTAAAAAAGAGAGCTTCAAAACAATTCACACCATATCACTACCCTTCCATCGGAACTTCCATGAGGAGAATCTCTGTGTTTTCCGATGTGGATTTTATGTTTAATTCGGAAATATCCCAAATTCCGAAGCCGTCTTTTTCTTCCAGTTGCTGCCCTTCAATTTCTGCGCTTCCTTTGATGATGAAAACGTAGACGCCGTTTCCTTTTTTCTTCATCTGATATTGGGTTTCAGCTGTATTTTCAAAATCTCCGAGATGAAACCATGCTTCCTGATGAATCCATATTCCGTCGTCTTGGGGGTCGGGTGAAAGGATCTGCTGAAATCTGTTTTGGCTTTTCGTTCTGTCGAGTTTCATCTGGTCGTATCTCGGCGTTACATTTCTTTTATTGGGATAAACCCAGATTTGCAGAAATTTAACCAAATCGCCTTCATCTTTACTGAATTCACTGTGCATTAATCCGGTTCCGGCGCTCATCACCTGAATTTCGCCGCCTTTTATTTCGTTATTGTTTCCCAGATTGTCATGATGGATCAGGGTTCCTTCCAGTGCAATGCTGATGATTTCCATATTGTCGTGAGGATGCGTTCCAAAGCCTTTTCCGGCTTCAACGGTATCATCATTCAGCACTCTTAAGGCACCGAACTGCATTTTTTCGGGGTCATAAAATTCTCCGAAGCTGAAGGTCTTTTTACTGATCAGCCACTGTTCGTTGGTTACCCCTCTTGAATCTGCGCGGTGCACGACTCTGTTTTCAGGTTTTTTTGCTGCTGCAAAGCTGCTTTCCACCTCGTTGAACAGCAATCCGCTTCCGCCACCGTAATGTTCTATTACTTTTATATTTTCATCAAAATTTCTGCAAAAAACACCGATCTGTTTTTCGAACTGTTCTTCCAGACCGGAACTCAGCAAAACAATATCGACGGGATTATTTTTGATAAAATCCTGACTCTTGCCTTCATCACTCAGAATTTCAGCCTTCCATCCATCATTTTTTTCGATAATTCTTTGTAAGGTTGCAAGAATTTCGACATTTTTTCCGATTACCAAAAAGTTCAGTGCTTTCATTTTGATTTAATTAAAAAGTTAATGGTTTACAATTTTAAAATTTTACAGTTCTTCTTTGAACCATACATCGCTGTATTCGTCGGGACGGCGTTTGAACTGGGCATGAACATAAGGACACAGCGGAACAATTTTGAGATGATTTTCTCTTGCGTAGGACACCAGTTTTTCCAGCAGGATCTTTGCAAATCCTCTGCCTTCAAATTCTTCGTTTACTTCTGTATGATACACCGTTAGTTTATCTTTAATGACGGAGATGTCCATTTTTCCTGCTTTTTTATCGTCTGAGAAAAGCTGAATCTCCCCTCTTACATTTCCTAAAACAACTTCTGTTCTTTCCATGATTTTGATTTTTAATGATGATGTAAAATTAGGCACCCTGAATTTGCCGGATCATGATGTATGATAATAAATCGATTTTATTTTGATTAAACTAAAAGAAGCAGCGAATTATTTTTTTTAACGTGATAAACATAAATTTTCTGCCTGTATCGCTGTAAATTTTCCGTTCGCGAAGGGGTTACACGCAGCGAAGGCTTGATTTTCGGAACATCAACAAGAAGTTGAAAGCTACTATTCGGCTTTTTTGAGCGAAATTAAAGGTGAATTGATAGTATTTTCAAAAATTAAATCATTAAAAATCAAAACATTAAAAACAAGAGATCAATTTATTTACTAAAAAGTCTACTTTTTTAGTGGACTAATAGAAAAATATGTTTTATATTTGCAACCGTAATCAGGATATAATAATACAATGAAAGCAGAATTCAAGAACAGCACCGTAAGAAAACATATCAATCATTTTATGATGATGTATTGCTGCATGCCTATGCTTCATTCCTGTTGTGGTTAACCTTACTTTTATATGACATATTTCTAAAGGCTTTACCACGTTGTAGAGCCTTTTTTATTTTAAAAACAACATTAAAAAATATCATGAATACTAATAAAAACAAATGGCTGATTCCTATAGCCTTCACCAATATTTATGTAATATGGGGAATTACTTTCCTCGCCATTTCTTTCGGGTTAAACGGATTTCCGCCTTTTATTCTTTCGGGGTTCAGATTTTTGGGCGCAGGAATAATAATGATCGGATATCTGCTCGTAAAAGGTGAAAAAGCCAATTCTACCATCAACTGGAAAAAAAATGCCATCACCGGAATTCTCATCCTTACGGGAGGAACGGGATTGGTTGCGTGGGGAGAACAATATGTAACCGCTTCTGAAGCAGCCATCGCTATTGCAACCGGACCATTCTGGTTTATCGCCATTGATAAGAAAAACTGGAGTTATTATTTCTCGGATAAGTTTATTCCTTTAGGTTTGGTGATCGGGTTTGCAGGACTTATTTTATTTCTTAACGGAAGTGTAAGTGGCTCCGGTTCGCATACACAAACGGCAGATGCTTCAATCAGGATAATTGCATTTGTTGTTCTGGGCTTAAGTTCTGTAGCGTGGGTTTTAGGATCTCTTTATTCCAAAAAAAATCCGGCTGGTCATTCAACTTTTATGAATATTGCCCAACAGCTTATTACTGCCGGTATCGCTTCATTTATTATTGCGTTTTTCAGAAATGAATGGACTGGTTTTTCAATCGTAAAAGTACCGTTAAACGCCTGGTTAGGATTGCTTTTCCTTATTGTATTCGGATCGATTATCGCTTATCTTTCGTATATCTGGCTTTTGTCTGTAAAACCTGCCGCTTTGGTAAGTACGCATACTTACATCAATCCTATTGTTACTGTAATTGCGGGTTGGATCGTTGCAAATCAGACCATCAACATCAACCAGTTTTACGGACTGATTGTTATTCTTGCCGGAGTTCTTTTAACGAATGTGACTAAATATTTTAAGCTTTCCAAGCGGTCTAAAGTGAAAATAAGAAGAGTGATAAGACACGTGAACAAAAACGCAAGACCTTATCAGCCAATATAAAATTTAAGTAAAAAATGATAGAGATAAAGAATGTTTCAAAAACATTTCATCAGAAAAAACAGTCGTTTAAGGCGCTGAATGATGTAAGCCTGACGATTGAACAGGGCGATATTGTAGGAATCATCGGATTTTCGGGAGCGGGAAAAAGTACCTTAATCCGAACGGTGAATCTTCTTGAAAAACCTGACAGCGGTAAAATTGTGATTAACGGAAAGGATTTTACGAAATTAAATTCGAGACAATTGGCACAGGAAAGGAAAAAGATCGGGATGATTTTTCAGCATTTCAACCTGCTTTCTTCGAGAACTGTTTTTGAAAATATTGCGCTTCCGTTAGAGCTGGATCATGTCAGCAAAACTGAAATTAATAAAAAAGTGAATGAACTGCTGAAAATCGTAGGACTGGAAGATAAAGCTCATGATTATCCTAAAAGTCTTTCGGGAGGACAAAAACAGAGGGTTGCCATTGCAAGGGCTTTAGCAAATGATCCTTATCTCCTGCTCTGTGATGAAGCGACGAGTGCGCTCGATCCTGCAACCACACAATCGATTTTACAATTGTTGAGGGATATTAATCAGAGACTTGGAATTACGATTTTGCTGATTACGCACGAAATGGAAGTCATCAAAACGGTCTGCAACCATGTTGCGGTAATCGACAAAGGTCAACTATTAATTAAAGGAACTTTAAGCGAGATTGTCTCAAACAAAGAGAATCCTATCATCAAACAATTTTTAAACTCTAGTGTTATGACGATACCACAGGAACTGAATAAAAAACTACAGAAAGAGCCACAAGACGGATTATTTCCATTGGTAGA
Organism: Chryseobacterium sp. HMWF035; assembly: GCF_003094695.1. Lineage (NCBI taxonomy): Bacteria > Pseudomonadati > Bacteroidota > Flavobacteriia > Flavobacteriales > Weeksellaceae > Chryseobacterium > Chryseobacterium sp. HMWF035. Next base: position 27,796 of record NZ_QEHP01000066.1, read on the forward strand.
AGTAGAACTTAATGAAAATATATCGGTGGAAGAACTGCTATCCATTGTTTACGATAAATATAAAATTCCATACAAACTGCTGAAAGCGGATGTTGAATATCTAGGCGATTCCAATTTTGGAAAGCTATTGCTTCAGCTTCAGGGAGAAGAGGAGAAAAATCAGCAGGCCATTTATTATTTCAATCAGAATAAAATTCAAAATACGGTAAGAGGATATGCTTAGTGATACGGTGATTTCTCTTTTATCAAAGGGAATTTGGGAGACGGTTTTTATGACGTTTGTTTCGGGGTTTTTCGGATTTGTTCTGGGTTTGCCTGTCGGAATTCTATTGTTTTTAACACGGAAAGGACAGCTTTTGGAAAATGTAATTTATAACAGAATCTTATCTGTTCTGGTGAATATTTTCCGTTCTATTCCTTTTATTATTTTAATTGTGTGGATGATTCCTTTCACGAGAAGTCTGGTGGGAACGTCTATCGGGGTAAACGCAGCTTTGGTTCCTTTAAGCATCGGAGCGGCTCCTTTTATCGCAAGACTGGTAGAAAATAGCTTACTGGAAGTTCCTTATGGTTTAATTGAAACTGCAAGAGCTTTGGGAGCAAGCCCGTTTCAGATCATCAGAAAAATATTGTTGCCGGAAGCACTTCCTTCTTTGATTAATAACGCAACAATTACCTTAATTACGCTTGTCGGCTATTCTGCGATGGGAGGAGCTGTCGGAGCCGGCGGATTGGGACAGATCGGTTATCAGTACGGCTACATCGGTTATGATGCCGTGATTATGAATCTTGTGTTGGGATTACTGGTTGCGATTGTTTTTATCATTCAGTTTTCGGGAGACCGATTAGCGAAGAGGTTTGATCATCGTTGAGGTTTTTGTGTTGGAGGGTGTGAGTGTTTGAGTGTGAGAGAGTGAGAGTGTGAGAGTGTGAGAGTATTTTGAAAATAATGTGATAAGTGTGAATGTGAAATAGTGTGGTGGTTTGAAAATTTCAGCCATCAATCGGGCGAAAATCAGCAAAAAGGAGTAAAAGCCATATTTTATTTATTAAAGAATTTAAAAATCTAACCTTTTTGCTTTCGCCCTTTTTTTAAAAGAAAATAATTTACAATGAAAAAAATAAAGATTTTAAGTTTTTTAGCAGCGGGTTTGTTAGCATTTACCGGCTGTAATTCATCAAAAAAAGAGGATCCGAACTTTATAAAAGTGGGAATCACTTCAGGACCGGAACAGGAAATTGCCGAAGTGGCGAAAAAAGTAGCGAAGGAAAAATACAACCTTGAAGTAGAACTGGTTTCCTTTAACGATTATGTGGTTCCCAATGAAGCTCTAAATAACGGCGATATTGATGCCAACGCTTTTCAGCACGTTCCTTATTTAACCGAGCAATCCAAACAGAGAGGATATAAACTGGCGGTTGTAGGAAATACTTTTGTCTACCCGATCGTTGCGTATTCAAAGAAAATTAAAAGCATTAATGAACTTCAGAACGGAAGTACCATCGTTATTCCGAATGATCCTACCAATGGCGGCCGTTCCTTACTTCTTTTACAGAAAAACGGGTTGCTGAAATTAAAAGACGGCATCGGATTATTACCCAAATTAACGGATATTGTCGCGAATCCTAAACAGTTAAATATCCTTGAAATTGAAGCGCCACAATTGCCGAGAGTGTTGGATGATAAAGAAGTGGTGATTGCCATTATCAACAATAATTTTGCGGCTCAGGCGGGACTGGATGCCGATAAACAGGGAATTTTCAAAGAAGATAAAGATTCTCCTTATGTAAATGTAATTGTTTCCAGAGAAGATAACAAGACGTCCGAAAAGGTAAAAAATTTCGTAAAAGCCTATGAATCTGATGAAGTGGTAAAAAAGGCGGAAGAAATTTTCAAAGGCGGTGCTGTAAAAGGCTGGAACTGATTTGGGGAATGGTGAATGATTAATGGTGAATTCTTTGATAATGCCGCAGAATTCATCATTGACAATTCACCATTGACAATTCACTATTGACATTTTAAAAAAGTCTATTATTATATATTTGGACATTGTTTCAGTTTTTTGAAATGATGTCTTTTTTATTTTCAAATCACGGGTTATTAAAAATTATTTATTTAAAATATATTTTCTCAATTTGAGATAATAAAATTTTTTGCTATTTTTGTTTCCAATCAAAAAAGGCTTTTTATGTTTAAGAAAACCGCCATTGTAAGTTTATTCACATTTATTTCTGCTTCTTATATGGCTCAAAATACACCGCTTCCTGTTTATTTAGACGAATCCAAACCTGTGGAATTACGGGTAAAAGATGCACTTTCCAGAATGACTCTGGAAGAAAAAGTGGCGATGCTTCACGCGCAGTCAAAATTCAGTTCATCTGGGGTTCCAAGATTGGGAATTCCGGAATTCTGGACGACGGACGGACCTCACGGAGTTCGTCCTGAAGTGATGTGGGACGAATGGAATCAGGCAGGCTGGACAAACGACTCTATTATCGCCTACCCTGCTTTAACGGCACTTTCCGCGACATGGAATAAAAAAATGTCCTGGAATTACGGTAAAGCACTGGGTGAAGAAGCCCGTTACCGAAAAAAAGATATTCTTCTGGGACCGGGAGTTAATATTTACAGAACTCCACTCAACGGAAGAAACTTCGAATACATGGGTGAAGATCCTTATCTGACTTCAAAAATGGTGGTTCCTTACATCAAAGGAGTACAATCGAATGGTGTGGCAACTTCTGTAAAGCATTTCGCCCTGAACAATCAGGAAATGTTCCGCCATACCAGCAATGTAAAAGTGGACGACAGAACGTTGTACGAAATTTATCTTCCGGCTTTTAAGGCGGCTGTAACAGAAGGTGATTCTTGGACGATCATGGGAGCTTATGATATGTATAAAGGTCAGTATTCTAGCCAGAACCAATATCTTCTGAATGATATTTTAAAAGGGGAATGGAAATATAAAGGGGTCGTGGTTTCCGACTGGGGTGCGGTTAACAATACCGAACAGGCTATCCATAACGGACTGGATCTGGAATTCGGAAGCTGGACAAACGGACTTTCTGCGGGGACAAAAAATGCTTACGACAATTATTATCTGGCAAAGCCTTATTTAGATTTAATTAAATCCGGAAAAGTAGGAACAAAAGAGTTGGACGATAAGGTTTCAAGGCTTTTAAATCTTGCGTATAAAACAACAATGAACCGAAACAAACCTTTCGGAAATATCGCTTCTGAGGAGCATAAAGCTATTGCAAAAGAAATCGGGGAAGAAGGAATTGTATTGTTGAAAAATCAGGGAAATATCCTTCCGATTGATCTGAATAAAGCTAAAAAGATTGCTGTAATCGGCGAAAATGCTATCAAAATCATGACCGTTGGCGGTGGTTCTTCTTCATTAAAAGTGAAATACGAAACGCTTCCTTTAGACGGAATTAAAGCGAGATTCGGGAAACAGTCAGACGTACAATATGCAAGAGGTTATGTGGGAGACATCGGCGGAGAATACAATGGAGTGAAATCCGGACAGGATTTAAAAGACAACCGTTCTGAAGCTGAATTATTAAACGAAGCTGTGGAACTGGCAAAAAAATCTGATTACGTTATTTTCGTTGGCGGATTAAACAAGGCTGATTTCCAGGATAGTGAAGGGAACGACAGAAAAAGTTACGGATTACCTTACAATCAGGACAATGTCATTGCTGCACTGGCTAAAGCGAATAAAAATCTTGCGGTAGTTCTGGTTTCCGGAAATGCGGTGGCAATGCCGTGGATTAAAGAAGTTCCGACTGTTGTTCAGGCTTGGTATTTAGGTTCTGAAGCAGGAAATTCGATTGCTTCGGTTTTAGCAGGTGATGCAAACCCATCAGGAAAACTGCCTTTTACTTTCCCTGTGAAACTGGAAGATAATTCGGCGCATCAGTTGGGAGAATATCCCGGAAATAAAGCGGAATTGGCAGCGGATAAAGGCAAAGATCAGAAAAACCCGATCAATATCGCATACAATGAAGGAATTTTTGTAGGCTACAGATGGCATGATACTAAAAAAATCAAACCGTTATTCAGTTTCGGACATGGTTTAAGCTACACCACTTTCGAGTTTGGAAAAGCCAAAGCTGACAAAACAACGATGTCTCAGGATGATAAAATCACGTTGACGGTTTCTGTAAAAAATACAGGGAAAAGAGCCGGAGCAGAAGTTGCCCAACTGTATATTTCCGACCTTAAATCGTCTGTTGAAAGACCGGCTAAAGAATTGAAAGGTTTTGAAAAAGTGTATCTGAATCCGGGAGAAGAAAAAGAAGTAACGTTTACCATTGATAAATCTGCGTTAAGTTTCTTCGATCCCCAAAAACACGACTGGGTTGCAGAACCGGGAGATTTTGAAGCTCAGATCGGTAATTCTTCCGATGCTATAAAAACGAAGGTGAAGTTTACGTTAAAGTAATCTTACTTATATATTTCTAAAACGGAGAGTCCTTTTGTAAGGGCTCTTTTTTATTAAAATCTATAAATCTGATGACTTTAAAAAAGTATATTTAAAAATCTTTCCATTTGATTTTTTTAGGATTAATGTATCATTAAAAGCATTTTTAATAATACTATCGCCCTTTTTGGCTGTGAATCCAAAGATATTGTTGTTATTTAAACTACTTGTAACCGGAAAAAAATTAACCGTATCATTATCCAATTTTATTTCAGTATCTCTTCGATTTGTTGAGAAATCTAGAATAATTCCGTTCAAATCAGACCGGTTAAAATCATTAAATCTATCAGCATGTATTTTATCCATTCTATTTTCCATAAAATAATTAAATAAAAACAACATAAAAATTACTATTCCAAAAAACAATATTTTCTTTGTCATGTTATAATTTTAATTCAATGAAACGATATTCTGCCAATCTCTGTTCACCAAATTTCACCAAAATATTCTCATCAACAGCCCACTTCAGATCGCGACTTGCCGTAGGTGCCGAAATATTTTTAAAATTTTGGAGATAATCTCTTCTGCTGAATTTTCTATTTCCAATTTTTTCTTTAAATAAAAGTATTCTGTCTTTCGTGCTTAAATTAATATTTTGAGATTGCAGAACCTGTTCCAAAGACTGTAAAATTATAGATAACATAAACTCAATAAAAGGAGTTGACTGCCCCGCTTTATCAGATTCTGAAAGTGTATTATAATATTCCTGTTGGTTTGTTTTAATAAGACTTTCTACCGGCAAATATTCAAAAACAGGATATTGCTGCATCAAAATCAAGGTCTGCCAAAGTCTTCCCATTCTTCCGTTTCCGTCGACAAAAGGATGTATAAACTCAAATTCATAGTGAAAAACACAGCTTTTAATCAAGATTAAATCCTGATCGTTCTTTAAATATTTAAAAAGATCATTCATTAATCCTTTTACCATAGCTCCACCCGGCGCAAGATGTTCAACTTTTGAACCTTTTACAATTCCCACATTAGTTGTTCTGAATTTTCCTGCGTTTGCGACCAGATCCTTCATCAATATAGAATGAGCCAACTCTAAATCTTTAATTTTATTGGGGTTAAAAATTCTAAGATCATGATAGACTTTTATTGCATTCTGAACTTCAAGAATATCTTTTGCAGGAGCAATAATCCGTTTATTATCCAGCAGAGCAGTTATCTGCTCTTCCGTAAGCGTGTTGCCTTCAATTTCAAGAGAAGACTGAATCGTTTTAATCCTGTTCTTCTTTCTCAGTTCAGTATTCGGCTTATAAAGATGATTAGCATTAATTTCTCCTATTTTCTCTGAAATAGAAGCAACCAATTTTAATATTTTTTCGGTAATAATGTAAGGCGGTTTCAAAATATGATAGTATCATTTGATAGTATCAAAGATATGATTTTTTGTTGAACTAATTTAAACCTCCACAATCAGCTCCCTATCAAATCCATTATACTTTTCAGAAATATAACCATGTGGATTACAAATAATCTCCGTCTCTCCTATTTTGTATCTTTTCGGCGTGTGAATATGCCCGTGAATCCAATACAGCGGTTGATATTTCAGAATAAAATCTTCCAGATTGGAAACGTATGCGGAAGTCAGCGGATCATTTTTGAAATGTTCCGGACTCGACTGTAAACTTGGGGCATGATGCGTCACTACAATATTTTTCATGCCCTTTGAATTTTCAAGACTTTCTTTTAACCACAATCTCGAAAACTGATGAATTTTATAAATATCTATCGACCTCATCTTGGAATAAGAAGGATCTCTTTTAATTTTCTTATAATCGTTCATTCCTTGCTGACAGACGAATCCGTAATATCTCGGATCCCCGAAAACAGAAAAATCAGTCCACAACGTTGCACCATGAAAACGAATCCCGTCGATGTCTGCAAAAGCATCTTCCAGCACAAAAACATTGGAATTTTCTGCGGCAGCTTTTATTTTATTTAACGTTTTAGGATAAGAACCTTTATAATATTCATGATTTCCCAACACATAAATCACAGGTTTATTGGGAATTTTTGTTTTGATCCATTCAATTCCTTTCGTTCCCAAATTAACATCTCCCGCCAAAACAACGACATCGGCATGATCAAAAGATAGTTCCGACATTCCAAATTCCTGATGCAGATCGCTGATGATTTGTATTTTCATGGTGCTAAAAAGATGACATATATTAAAATTTACAAAAACTTTATTAACTAACTTTGAAATACTCATAAAGTTAGATGCTTTACTTTTCAAGTTTCTTTACTCCAGTTAACCAAGTTTTAAGCTCTTCCAAGATCTTACTATCTCTTATTTCTTGTTCCTCAATCATTTCCTTTCCTAGTTTTTTCACAAAAATATTTTTCACCAACCATCCTTTTTCTTTGTTAAAATTTCCTTCAAGATATTTTCGCCCCGCCCCACGAGTTCTGCAAGCATTGATTACAATATCAATATTTTCATATTCTTTTAATAAATTATTAATTTTTTTTACTTGATTTATATCGTCTCCCGCACTGACGAAAGCTATATACAAATTATCAACTTCGAAGACAGTACATATATCACCTTTCTTAAGATCAAATTCTTTATTGAGGTAATTATTAGAAATCCATTCAGCTATTAGCTTAACTTTTGTTGTTTTTCCTGTTTTACTTACTCCTCTTAAAGTGAACATTTTTTTCATTTATTATCTTTTATAAGCTAATATAAAAATAAACTTATTGCTAATTTAATTATGAACAAAAGAATCGACAAAATTTGCCGATTCTTTCAATATATAATTTAGTTTAAAGTAGATCAGTTTACGAAACAGCGATTTCAGATTCTGCGATCTTTATATTTTTAAAGATAAAATAGCACAGCATTGTCAGTGCAAAAACGGCATAGCCGATCAGAATAATCAGACTTAAATTTCCAACAGCAAGTTCAGAAGGAAAAATCTGGCTCATCAACGTCATAAAAGACAACCCGATTCCTGCGCCTAAAAAATAGCTTGTCGAACTGAGACTCGAAGCCACTCCGTAAGAGGAAGGATTTACATCCTGAATTCCCAAGACAGACAAAGCGGTAAAACAAAACGTCATCCCTATTCCTGAAATGCATGCTGCACCTAATAAAACCATTGACAAAGGATGCCCGAAATAAATGGAAACCAACAACGCCAAAGCTCCACTTAACATGAAAATCCAGCCCAAAATTCCCATCTGGGAAGAATTTAATCTTTTGGCAACATGAGGAAGGATAAATTTAGCTACCAAAGCCGACATAATACTGAAAGGAACCAACATCAGTCCCGCCGAAGCCGCACTGTGATTCATATCTTTCTGCAACATCAGCGAAATTAAAAACAAAAATCCGATGAAAAAAGCGCCTAAAGCCACAAAAGCCAGATTGGAAACTACCAGAGATGAATGTCTTAATAATTTTAAATCAATCAAAGGCTGAGCAACAGATTTTAAACGGAAAACGACAGAAGTCAGTAAAATAACCGCCAAAATTAACGAACCTGCAACCAATAAAGTCTGTTCTTTGATGTGAACCAGTTCATGCGTTCCGTATGTCAAGCTCAGTAAACCTAAAATCAATAAAATTCCCGACAGAAGATCTGTTTTTTGGGACACCCCTTTCTCATCTTTCGGAAGATACTGATACGCAAAAATCAACGTGATGAAAAGAATCGGAACATTGATTAAGAAAACCCAATGCCAACTCAGATACGTACTAATGATTCCACCCAAAGAAAGTCCGCTTCCGGAACCAATCGCAGCAAAAGAACTGAAAATCCCGATCGCACGGTTTCTCTCCTGATCTTCTTTAAATGTATTCGTTACAATAGACATTGCCGAAGGCATAATGAAAGCCGCTCCCAGTCCCTGCAAAGCTCTGAAAATAGCTAAAGTTCCGAAGTTTTCAGACAAACCCGCTCCCAGAGAAGTCAGCATAAAAAGAAATAATCCCAAAAGAAAAATTTTCTTTCTTCCGAGCTGATCAGAAAGTTTTCCCCCGATAATCAGAAAACCGCCAAAAAACAATACATATAAAGTCTGAAGCCATTGTACGGTTTCTGCACCAATCCCGAATTGCTGTTGAATAGAAGGAATTGTGAGATTGATAATGGCAATATCCAAAGCCTCTACAAATGTTCCTACCGATGCTAAAATCAAAATCAAATTCTTTCTCTCCATATAGTTCAATTATGCTGCAAAATTAAAATTAATAGAACGCATATAAAAATTCAGACTAAAATTAAGAACATATTTAATTTAATTCAATTTACAAAAGAACAAATAGTCTTATATTTGAAATTAATTCTTCAAAAACAGAACAGATGGCAACAGAAAATTATACACCCGACGAAAAAGACCTTTCCATTCTCAGAATTTTACAGAAAGATGCGAAATTAAGCGTCCGCGATATTGCGGCAAGAATTAATCTGAGTCCCACTCCTACTCATGAAAGAATTAAACGAATGGAAAAACTGGGAATCATTAAAGGATACACCACAGTTGTTGACCGTAAAAAAGTGAACAAGGGAATGATGGTAATCTGTATGATTGCTCTGAATGTCCACAACAAAAAAACCGCAGGAAAATTCATTGAGGAAGTAGGAAAACTGAAAGAAGTAGTTGAGTTCTACAACATCAGCGGAGATTTCGATTTTATGCTGAAAATTCTCGCTCCGAATATGGATGAATTTCATGAATTTTTCGTGAACAAGCTCTCTGAAATTGAAGGGATCGGACAGACGAAAAGTATTTTTGTGATGAACAGCATTAAGGAAAGTTCCCAGATTTTGTAGTGATTTTTTCTGGCAAATTATTTTTAACGGAAAGAATACAAACATATTTTTAAAATTGTTGTGAATATTTTTCGTTCGCAAGGGCGTCTCACTCAGCAATTGAGTAATTTTGCCATGATTATTTTGCTTAGTTTTTTTCATCCTGTAAGAATTTAAGCGAAGTATTAAAAATCAAGCTTAAAATTCCAACCCAAAAACAATGTAAAACTGTTCTATAAAAAGAACCCAAGCAAGACAGATGCTAAACCGCACGCTTCATTACAGATGAAATCTGAATAACTTTGCTTCCTCAAAATAATCACCATCATAAAAAAAAAACTTTGCGTTTGAAAATGCCCAACTTTCCTCCACATTTGTCATCCTGTAAGAATCTAAGCGAAGTATTAGAAATTATAAAAAAATAAGCAAAGCAAGACGGATGCTAAACCGCACGCTTCATCACAGATGAAATCTGCATAACTTTGCTTCCTTAAAATAATCACGATCATAAAAAAACTTTGCGTTTGAAAATGCCCAACTTTCCTCCACATTTGTCATCCTGTAAGAATCTAAGCGAAGTATTAGAAATTGAAAAAAAATAAACAAAGCAAGACGGATGCTAAAACACACGCTTCATTACAGATGAAATCTGCATAACTTTGCTTCCTTAAAATAATCACGATCATAAAAAAAACTTTGCGTTTGAAAATGCCCAACTTTCCTCCACATTTGTCATCCTGTAAGAATCTAAGCACGAATCTTTCGATTTTTTTCTCGCTACTTTTAGATCCTTCCTTCATCTGAATACAAACTAAGAGGCTATTTTATGTGCTGTCAATTTATAATTTCGTAAATTTAGTTACATTAAATCAACAAAATTATGCCCTGGAATCCTGAAATTTACAATCAGTTTAAAAACATTCGCTATAAACCTTTCTTTGATCTTTCAGATTTAATTGAAGATGAAAAAACAATGAAGGCCATTGATCTGGGTTGCGGAACAGGTGAACAGACTGCAATATTAGCCGAAAAATTTCCTGAAGCTGTATTTATCGGAATAGATTCTTCTGCCGAAATGCTTGAGCAATCAAAAAGTCTTGAAAATGCACATCTTCATTTCAGACAGGCGACAACAGAAGAAATTCTGGAAAGTGATGAAAAATGGGATTTGATCTTCAGCAATGCGGCTTTGCAATGGTCTGATAATCATCATAAATTATTCCCAGAATTGATTTCAAAACTGAACTGTAACGGACAACTTGCGATCCAAATGCCTTATCAACCCGGAAATATTCTCAATCAGATTTTGTATGAAATGTCGAATGAGGAACCTTTCCGAACACAATTAAACGGATGGAACCGTCCTTCTTCTGTTTTATCCATCGACGAATACGTACAGATTCTATTTGAAAACGGACTTGAAAATTTAAATATATTTCAGAAGGTGTATCCTATTATCGCGGAAGATCATGAAACGCTATTTAATTTCATTTCAGGATCTGCGCTCATTCCCTATCTGGAAAGACTTTCGGAGGATGAGCAGGAAAATTTTAGGATAGAATTTAAACGAAGGATTCAGAAAAATTTCCCAAAGCTTCCGGCAATTTATTCTTTCAAAAGGATTTTAATGTATGGAAGGAAAAATTAATTTCTGTAAAAAATAAGGTAATGTACTGAAAAATAGTTGGTGAAATTCAGGATATATTTTAATAAATTATGCACGTTAATCCGAAGAGGACAAAAGCACTGGTGGAGATCA
>NZ_QEHP01000067.1:0-27417 GCF_003094695.1 Chryseobacterium sp. HMWF035
TTTCAAAAGGAAAATATAAATTCACATAGTGTAGAATTGTATATACTTGCCTAAGCTAATAACCACGGTAAGAAATATTTAACCATATAGTGAATTTTTTAAGTATTTTTAAGTTCAAAGTATTGTTTTTTATTTTAAAATTTGTTAAAATTGTACCCATAAATATGTAATATACAAATGAGAAAGTTGTTCAGAGATCTTATTACACATTTAATGAGAAAAAGATAACAAAATTACTTCCCAAGATGCGATTTTTTCAGTCGCATCTTTTTTTATGACAACTATCATTTGTCATTCTTCATGATCTCCAGTACTTTTGCGCTCACGAAACTAACTGAGAATAAAACTGATTATGATTAAAAAAATACTTCCTGTTTTTCTTGTAGGAACTTTCTGCTTTACGCACGCACAGGAAAAATCTACCGATATTGAAACAATTGAGGTTCAGGGAAAACTTATTTCAACCCCTTACAAAACGGCAAACCAGAATATTACCATCATTACAAGAGAAGAAATCATCAATTCTCCTGCAAAAAGTATCGACGAAATTCTTCAGCAGGTTCCGGGAATGGATATCAGAAGGAGAGGAGCCAATGGAGTACAGAGTGATATCGGTTTTCGGGGAAGCTCTTTTGAGCAGGTTCTTCTGCTTCTGAACGGAATCAGAATGAATGATTCTCAAACCGGACATAACTCTATGAATCTTCCGGTAGATCTTGATGATGTGGAGAGAATTGAAGTAATAAAAGGTCCTGCAGCAAGAAGATTCGGGCAGAATGCCTATGCCGGAGTGATTAATGTGATCACCAAAACGAATCCCGGAAAAAGAGTAAAAATAAATGCAGAAGGCGGAGATTACGAAACGTATGGCTTTGGTGTAAACGCTCAGCTTGGAAATGAAAAATTCTCCAACTCTTTACAGGCAAATTCTGCCGGTTCGCAGGGATATATGTACAATACGGATTACGAGATCAGGAATGTATTTTATCAGAGTAAACTGAATATAAAAGACGGTGACATTAGACTTCAGGCCGGTTTTTCTGAGAAAAAATTCGGGGCAAACGGTTTTTATGCATCAAAAGCAGCTACGGAACAGTATGAAGAAACGCAGGCTTCAATTGTAAGTTTAGCACATCAGCAAAGATTTGGCAAGATGAAGCTCAGTTCAAATGTATACTGGAGAAGGGGGCAGGATATGTATCTTTTCAACAGACAGAAGCCAGAAATTTACAGAAATATGCACATCGGAAACAATGTAGGAGGAGAAGTAAATTCTACTTACGAATGGGGATTGGGAACTACAGGAATAGGGGTAGAGCTTCGAAAAGAATTTCTGGTAAGCAATAATTTAGGAGAAAGAAACCGTTTTGTTTCACAGGTTTTCTTTGAACATCATTTTTCTTTACTGGATAAAAAGTTAAATATCACTCCCGGAATTTCCTGGGCAAATTATTCCAAAGAAGGAAACTTTTTCTATCCCGGTTTAGATGTGGGATTTACCTTTAATCAAAACAATAAAATCTACGGAAATATTGCAAAAGTTCACAGGGTTCCTACCTTCACAGATCTTTATTATGTAAGCAAAACCGAGGTTGGAAATCCGAATCTTAAACCTGAAAGTGCGGTTTATGCAGAAGTAGGATACCAATATCAGACAAAAAATATTCTGGCGAAAGTGAGCGGATTCCTTCGTGATTCGGGGGATGCGATCGACTGGACAAAAATTAAACCGAATGATGCGGTCTGGTATGCGCAGAACATTGGAGATACCACCATAAAAGGAATTGAAGCTGAGGTGAATCACAGGCTGAACGAATGGCTGAAATATACAGTAGGCTACACTTATCTGGATAATAAACTGAATCAGCCGGGGAATTTCGTAGCGAGATATGTACTGGATAATTTAAAACATCAGTTCATTGCAAAACTGGAAACAAAGTTCCTGAAAAACTTTACCAATGAAGTGGTTTACCGTTACAACGAAAGACTGAATAACGGAAGCTATAATCTACTGGATGAAAAATTAAGTTTTACCAAAAAAGATTTTTCAGTGTACGTTTTGATCAATAATTTAACAAATACTTCATATACAGAAACTTTTGGAGTTCCAATGCCGCAAAGATGGTTCCATATTGGTTTATCGTATACTATTAATATTAAGTAAATGTTAATTAATGATGAATTAAAGTTAATATTACGAAATTGTTAATTCATTTACATTTGCAAAAATTTTTTTAGATGAAACTATTTGTGAGTTTGGGTTTACTTTTAGGGATTACATTTTTTAAAGCACAGGAACATATTTCCAGCTTCAATGCACTCACCATCACTTATAAATTTCATCCTAAATTTTTCCTTTATCTGGAAGGACAGTCAAGAGGTATTGAAGAATATACATACCCCGATTACTACGAAATTAAAGGAGGATTGGGGTATAATCTTACCAAAAATCATAAACCTTTTATCGGTTTGGGAAGATATGCGACTTATAAAGATCGCTCTATCAACAAAGAAGAGTTCCGGGTATGGTTACAGGACGTAATCGATTTTAAAAAAGGAATTGTAAAGTTTGAAAACAGAATCCGTGCAGAAAAATCATGGTTTTATGAACCTCAGTCTGACAAAAATTCTGAAAGAATGCGTTACCGTTACCGTCTGAATGTAAGTGTTCCACTTAATGCAAAAGAAGTAAAGAAAGGAACTGTGTTTGCCAATGCATACGATGAGGTTTTCTTTGTAAGTCCTATGAAACCGACTTTTGCAAGAAACAGAGTGTACGTTGGCGGTGGTTATCAGATCGATAATAGTGTAGGAGTTGTTGCAGGATATCTTTGGCAGAGAGAGTTCAATGCTTCCTCAAACCAGAATTTTCATTTCCTGTATGTTGCTTTAAACATTAATATCGACGGAACCAAACATCCTGTTAAAACATTTGAATATCCTGGTGCGGATTAATAAGCTTTCTCTAATCTTTTCTGATATTCAATAAGCTCTTCTTTAAAATCGGTATAGATTTTATTGATTGTGATCTGATATTCATTAATCAAAGAAAATAAAACATCCACTTCCTTCTGAATATATTTGTCATGATTGAAATAAATATATTCAGAACTGATGAAATCTTTCATAAGCTGTTTATTTTCAATCGTTAAAAAGTCTTTGTATGCAGATTCTTCCGTAAAATGTTTCAGGATATCTTTAAACGGTTTTTCATTCTTTAGTAAAACAGCTCTGTGCTTACGAATTTCTTCCAATGGCAAAGTTACCATCATAAATTCCAGATGAGGGGTGAAATTATTGATAGAATTCTGAAAGACATCAAATTCTGTATCCAGTAAAGTAAATTTTCTGTATTTATCGGCTAAAATTTCTTTTTCCTGATCATCGGCGAGGCTGTAAAAGTATCTGAAAACAAGAATGTCATTTTCGAGTAGCTGCTTTTTAAGGATTTCAAGCTCTTCTTTAATTTTCGGAATTAAAAGTCCGGCTTCTTTTGATTTGTATAATCTTCCTTTGTAAGTAAAGGTTTTAATAGCTTTCGGATTGGCAACCAGATAATCCAATGTATACAGATCGCTTTCTGCTCCTGCTTTTTCATAAACCAAAGTAACTTTTTTATCACTGAAAAAATCCTGCGTTTCTGTAACTTCAGTATCATTTATAAGCTCATCAATATTTTCCAGAAGAGGATTATGATTTTCGTAATATCCGTTGAACCCCGAACTTATCAGTCTGTAAGGGTATTTTTCATTGTAAAGCTGAAGAAATAGATCATTATCATCAATTATCTTACCCGTACTTTTGATATTGTATAAAGTCAGATATTTACTCGTTAAAATTTTGCATACTTCCGAATATCCGCGAATGATATTTTTTGCCAGATTATTGTTTTCCGCAGTATTTTTTGTTTCGTTTTTCCGGATCATTTCAATTCGTTTATCCGTTTCAGGATGATATGACCACTGATCTTCAATTTTTACGTTTGTTTTATTATATCGGGATATATCTTCAAGATCAACTTTCGGAAGACCATGTTCAAAAAGATGATTATTTCTTTCGCTGAAAACCTTCATCAGCAAAGTCTGGTTTTCAAATAAATTTTCAGGCAAATATTGGTTGTTACTGTCTGCATAAAACATAAATGCATTGTTGAACGCAGCATTGCTTAGTTCCAGTCTTAATAATGAAGAAGCCTGCTCTTTGGGATTGGTAACGTAAGTCGCCACTGCATCGGCATGAAATTCCATTTCTCTTCGTAAGGAAGCATTGTTTTTAAACAGAAAATCTGAAAACATTTTTAAAATATACTGAAAGACGTTTATAAATCCTACCGAAATAACTCCTGTGATCTGAAATGCCCAATGTCCTGAACCGTGCTTAATAGAATTTTCAAAATCTTTATTGTTATAAACCGTATCAAAAATAATTTTTTCAGCCTGATTCACGTATCCTCCAATTTTCATGCTTCGCTGCGAGAAATGTCCGAATTCATGCGCAAGAACGGTTTTAAGCTCACCAACCGTTAAAGAATTTACCAGTCCGATGCCGATGGTAAGATTTTTTTTAACGGGTAAAAACATACTCCAGAACGGAGAACTGTAACTTACACTTGCGTTTACTTCCGGTGACAAAAAAACTTTTCCGGGTGTGCTTACTTTGGTCTCACGGATAATTTCATCAATGATGCCAAAAAGTTCAGGCTGACTTTTTCTGTCGATTTCTATTAAATGTCTTGTGGTGTACGTATTTTTTTTGAAAATAAATTTAATGAGGAAATAAAAAACAATAAATCCGATACTTATAAGTCCCAAAGCAATAATGACTGTAAAATAATTTGCATATAATGCGACAAGCCTTATCGCTCCATAACCCAGCAGAAAAATCATCAGCAGAGAGATAAGAATCAGGATAAGGTATATAATAAAGAATAAAGATACCGAAATAACAGCAGAAATCAACTTAGAACGGTAAGTTGATGAAATAGGAGGAAGGTTATTAGTCATTGTGTGTTTTTTATGTTTTTCTAATATTTTTCAATCAGATAATGATAGGCTTTCAGGTATTTATTGAATCTCTTAATGTCTTTTGGGGTAAGTTCCCGGTTTACCCTTCTCAGATCCATATTATCGCGCAGATCGTTTAATTTTACGGCAACCGCAAGAGGAGAACGTTCGGTTCTTCTTACGAAATCATCATAATCTTCATCAGGATCAAATTTTGTGAGGCAGCTTATCGCAAAAATAATATACTCCGGAAATCCCTGATCTCTTAAATAATCAAGGCTGAATTCCTGAGGATGATCTTCAACAACATCGTGTAAAACGCCTACAATTTTTTCGTCCATTGTTTTTCCGTATTCCATTACCCGCATAACGTGTGCAATGTATGGAGCGTGATATTTATCGGTTTGTCCTTTATGTGCCTTATCGGCTATTTTTATTGCCCGGTGGAGCATTTCTTCTTTTGTCATTTTTTGTAAAGTAGATTACAAAAATAAAAAATGCCTCAAAACTATGAGACATTTTACAAAAATTATTTTAGGATATCTTTTTTAATCGAGTTCTTCTTCCACGGAGGCGTTTGGCGCATTGTTTTTTACAGATTCAATGCCTTTTTCCATGCCGTTGTCAGATTCATACATCTGGCTGCTTCCGATAACCTGCCCGTTGGTAGCTTTCAGATTAAAATAAAAACGACCGTCTTTTGCGGTAAGTCTTTCAAATTTAGAGTCGTCCTGAGAGTTTTTTCTTACCGACTCAATACCATTCTGGCATCCTGCTTTAGAACTGTAACCTTCGCTGGAAAGAATTACCTGTCCGTTTGCCGCCTTTAAATTAAATTGAAACTCACCGTTTTTTCTTGTAGAAATAATAAATTTTCCCATGTGTATAATAATTTTTTAAAATTTGTTTATTTGGATGTTGAAGGAAGCTCTTTCTCCTCTTTTTTTGGTGCTTCCGGAGCAATAGAATTCAGCATTTTATAATCGTGATGATCTGTTTTGTTGTTTTTAAGACCAGAATATGCTGTCCCTTCTTTCGGTTTTGCAGAAGGCATTTTATACAAGTTTCTTTGATCCGATTTTTGCGGCGGCTGAATTGTCTTAGAATCCATTTTGTAAACCCTTACAGAATCTGTTCTTGGCATTAGTGGTTTTCTGATTTTTTGCTGTGCTGAAAGTGAAGCTGAAAACAGCAGAATGGCTAATAATGTTATTCTCATTTTTTGTATTTACGTTAAAAGTATAAAAAATAATTGAATTTAAAAAAAGGTTAAATGTAATATTTCAAAGACAATTGAATTTTCTTTTTTATTACATCTGAAAAATTTTAATTGAAAAATCATTACTTTTGAAAACAACAAAAAAAATTATAACTATGAAATGGTACTTAAAAGTATTAAAACAGTACGCTGATTTTAGCGGAAGAGCAAGAAGAACTGAATATTGGATGTATCTTTTATTTAATCTGATTTTTGCAGTTATTGCTGCGGTATTAGATAATATTCTTGGGTTGAAATTTACACCTGAAATTCCTTATGGATACCTTTATTTATTGTATGCACTGGTAACTTTTCTTCCGGGGTTGGCTGTTTCTGTAAGGAGATTGCATGATGTGGATAAAAGCGGGTGGTTCCTGTTTATTTCCTTAATTCCAATTATCGGGGGAATATGGCTTTTAGTGTTGTATGCGACTGAAGGAACACAAGGTAGAAACAAGTATGGAGATGATCCTAAAGGAAACTATAACGAAATAAACGAAATTGGACAAAAACAATTTTAATAAAAAAAATCCCGAAAGTAATTTCGGGATTTTCTATTATATTCAAACTATTTTTAATAGTGTCCTTTCTCAATAAAATGAGCTGCCACTTTTTCTGTTAGCGCAACCACATTAGGATGATTGGTATACTTCGTGAATCTTCTTAATCCGGAAAGCATCATTCTCTGCTCGTCACCATCTGCAAAAGAAACAATTCCCTCTTTTGCTGCAACAATGATTTTTTCAACCGCTTTATAAAGGTTTAACTGAGCCATTGCTGCTTCCACAGAATCAGGAGAGAAATGTTTTTCAGCTCTTAAAACTGCAGATTCTGCCATATAAATCTGGTTAAGAATTTCGGAAGCGTTTAACAGTAAATGCTGTTGTTTTTCAATATCCATCATGTATTTCTGAAGCGCAGCTCCGGAAACCATTAAGAACACTTTTTTAAGATTCGCAATAATTGCTTTTTCTTCGCTCATGAAAGCTGAATAATCCGGAACTTCGAATGAAGGAATTCCCATCAGTTCTTTGCTGATTGCCATTGCCGGAGATAATAAGTCTAATTCTCCTTTCATCGCTTTCTTGATGAGCATTCCAACCGCTAATAATCTGTTGATTTCGTTGGTACCTTCATAAATTCTTGAAATTCTTGAATCTCTCCAGGCTGCTTCCATTGGAGTATCTTCAGAGAATCCCATTCCTCCGTACACCTGAATTCCTTCATCCGCAGTATGTTGTGCTAAATCTGAAACGAAAACTTTAAGAATTGAACATTCTACAGCGAATTCTTCAACTCCTTTCAGTTCTGCAGCCTGATGATCCAGTCCTCCTGCAACAAGTTCTTCGATTTTGTCTTCAATATTTTTTGCGGCTCTGTAAGATCCTGCTTCACTTACGAAAACTCCGGTTGCCATTTCAGCCAGTTTCTTTCTGATCGCTCCGAAAGTCGAAATAGAAACTCCGAATTGTTTTCTCTCGTTAGAATATTGAATAGAGTGGTTTAAAATTCTTCTCTGTGCATCCAGACAAGCCGCCGCTAATTTGATACGGCCGACATTCAATGCATTTAAAGCGATTTTAAATCCGTTGTTTCTTTCTCCTAATAGGTTTTCAACAGGAATTTTCATATCATTAAAGAAAACCTGACGCGTAGAAGAGGCACGAATACCCAATTTGTGTTCTTCTTCACCAAAAGTAAGGCTTTCAGGATTTTCCAGTTCTGAACGGTTGATCACGAAACCTGTGATGTTTTTATCATCATCAATTTTAGCAAACAAAGTAAAGGTATCGGCGAATCCTGCATTGGAAATCCACATTTTCTGTCCGTTGATGATGTAATGTTTTCCGTCTTCAGACAATTTTGCTCTTGTTTTCCCTGAATTGGCATCAGAACCTGCATCCGGTTCAGTCAAACAATAAGCACCGAATTTTGTTCCCGCTGCTAAATCAGGAAGATATTTTTGTTTCTGAGCTTCTGTTCCGTAAAGAACGATGGGAAGGGTACCGATTCCGGTATGCGCTCCATAAGCTGTTGCCAATGAACCTGTAACTCCGGAAATGTAATCGCAGGCAAGCATGGTTGTCACGAATCCCATTCCAAGACCTCCGTAATTTTCAGGAACGGCAATTCCCAATAGTCCCATTTCTCCAAGCTTACGCATTACTTCTTCGGTAAATGCATAATCTTTTTTCTCGAAACGTTCTTTTTGCGGAACTACTTCTCTGTCTATAAATTCTTTCGCAGAATCGCGAAGCATTTTTTGTTCTTCATTCAGTTCTTCAAGACTGAAAATTTCGTTTGCAGGAATTTCTTTAATTAAGAATTCTCCTCCTTTTACTATATTTCCCATTTAATATTTGATTTTTTTCTTTTTTAGTTATAATAATTCAAAGATTGAAGCTGCTCCCTGTCCTGTTCCAACGCACATTGAAACCAAACCATATTTATTTCCACGTTTTCTCATTTCGTCAAGAAGCTGAACCGTTAATTTTGTTCCGGTACATCCAAGAGGGTGACCTAAAGCAATGGCTCCACCGTTTACATTTAAAATGTCCGGATTTAAGCCTAATTCCTTTTTGATCGCTACCGATTGAGAGGCAAATGCTTCGTTCAGTTCGATAAGCTCAATATCTTTTAATTCCAGACCTGCCTGTTTTAGAGCTTTCGGGATTGCATAAATTGGTCCCATTCCCATGATTCTTGGTTCCAATCCTGCTGCGGCATAAGCAACCAATCTTGCTTCAGGTTCAAGTCCCAATTCTTTTACCATTTCTTCGCTCATGACCATTACGAAAGCAGCTCCATCACTCATCTGGGATGAGTTTCCGGCAGTTACACTTCCTCCGTTGGCAAAAACTGGTCTCAATTTAGCCAGACCTTCTAAAGATGTATCCGCTCTCGGACCTTCATCAACAGAGAAATCAAACTTTTTAGTCTGCATTTTCTGGTTTTCATCCAAAAAATTATATTCAACGGGAATTGGAACAATCTGATTTTTAAATTTTCCTTCCTGATTTGCTTTTAAAGCTTTCAAGTGAGATTCAAATGCAAACTGATCCTGTTCTTCTCTTGTAATTTTATATTGCTTGGCAACTTCTTCCGCAGTGTAACCCATTCCCCAATAATAATCAGGGTTTGTTTTGGCAATCTGAGTTTCAGGAACCGGTTTGTAACCTCCCATCGGAATGTAAGACATCGATTCTGTACCTCCTGCAATAATGCAGTCTGCCATTCCTGCCTGGATTTTTGCAGAAGCAATCGCAATCGCCTCACTTCCGGAAGCGCAATATCTGTTTACTGTAACTCCGGGAACTTTGTCTGTATTTAAGCCCATCAAAGAGATAAGACGTGCCACGTTTAAGCCTTGTTCAGCTTCCGGCATCGCATTTCCTACGATAAGGTCATCGATTCTGTTTTTGTCTAATTGCGGAAGTTCAGCCATTAATTTTTCAATTATAGTTGCCGCCATTACATCGGGTCTGGTGAATCTTAAACTTCCTTTTGGTGCTTTTCCAACGGCAGTTCTGAAACCCTTTACTATATATGCTGTTTTCATATGTTTTATTTAATTAAATTTTTTTGAGAATTTTTTGCCTCATAGAGGTAAACTGTTAATAGTTGTTGTTTTTGCTTTGCGGAGCTCCGTAGGAGCGACCTGTTAAATTTCAATCCATTCAAATAAATATTCAGGATCATATTTAATTTCAAATTTTTCCATAAAATCCAGATATTCTTCTTTGAATGTTTTCTTTTTATGATTTTCTTCTTGGTTTAAAATATATTTCACAACTGAATCTATACTGCTTTTAGAGTAGGAAAAAGCTCCGTATCCTTCCTGCCAGTTAAATTTTCCATTCATCCATGCTTTCTCATTAATCAATTTTGATGAACCTGCTTTAATATCTCTTACCAAATCTGAAATTGTAATTGTAGGACTTATACTTACAAGAATGTGTACATGATCCGGCATTGCAAAAACTGCGAATAATTTTTGATTTCTGTTGGAAACAATACCTGTAATAAATTTATGTAATTCTTCTCTGTTTTCTTTTGGAATCAGATTTTGTCTTCCTTTAACCGCAAAAACAATTTGAATATAAATTTGTGTATATGTGTTTGCCATAAAACTAACAGGCCGCCTCTACGAGGCTCAATGTCTTTCTAAAATTATTCTGCTATTATCAGTTCGCTCCTACGGAGCTCCCTATTAATTTCTCAACGGTTTACCATTCTGTAACATATACTGAATTCTCTCCAGTGTTTTTCTTTCCCCGCAAAGCTGTAAAAACGTTTCTCTTTCGAGATTCAATAAATACTGCTCCGTTACAACCGTTGGCTCAGAAAGATTTCCACCCACCATTACGTTGGCTAATTTATCTGCAATTTTCTTATCGTGCTCAGAAATATAATTTCCGGTTAACATCTGGTCTGTTCCTACGTAGAACATTCCTAAAGCGTCTTTACCTAAAACTTTTACTTTCTGTTCGATAGGTTGAGTATATCCGTGTTCTGCTAAACTTTTTGCCAGCATTTTAGCAGTTTTAATCTGGCTTCTTTTATCTACGGAAACAATATCTTTTCCATGTTCTAAAATTCCCATGTCGTAGGCTTCATAAGCGGAAGTTGCCACTTTACCCATCGCAATATTCATAAAAGCTTCTCGAAGTCTGTTATTTTTCACGTCATCGCTATGGAATTCTCTTGATGTTCTTAAAGTTAGTTCCTTGGTTCCTCCACCGCCTGGAATTACTCCCACTCCGGTTTCTACCAATCCGATGTACGTTTCTGCTGCGGCAACCACTCTGTCGGCGTGCATCGTCATTTCGCAACCACCACCAAGTGTCATTCCGTGAGGAGCAACAACAACAGGAATAGAAGAGTAACGAACTCTCATCATTGATTTCTGGAAATAAGCAATTGCCATATTCAGATCATCCCAATCCTGTTCGATAGCCATCATTAAAATCATCGCTAAATTCGCTCCAACAGAGAAATTCGTACCCTGATTTCCGACAACCAGTCCGTCGTATTCTTTTTCAGCTAAATCAATTGCTCTGTTTAAGCCATCCAGAACTTCTCCTCCTAAAGAATTCATTTTGGAACGGATTTCAAAGTTGATAATGCCGTCTCCTAAATCTTCGATGGCAGAACCTGAATTGCTCCAAAGCGTTTTATTTTTTCTGATATTATCCAAAATAATAAAAGAATCCTGTCCCGGAATGGTATTGTATGATCCTGAGTTTTTATCCACATAGATACTTTGACCTTCTTCATTCACTTTATAGAAAGTCTCAACATGTTGCACCCAGTCTGAAACTTCATAACCTGCTTCTTTTGCCAGTTCAATACCTTTTTGAACGCCTACAGCATCCCAGATTTCAAACGGACCGTTTTCCCAGCCGAAACCGGCTCTCATCGCATCGTCAATTTTGTAAACCTCATCGGAAATCTCAGGAACTTTGTGAGAAACGTAAGCGAATAATGCACCCAAAGATTTTCTGTACAATTCTCCCGCTTTATCTTTTCCGCCAATTAATACTTTAAATCTGTCAATCGGTTTGTCGATATTTTTAGTTAATTCTAAAGTTGCAAAAGAAGATTTGCCTTGAAGTTCGTATTCTAAAGTATCCAGATTTAATCCGTGAATTTCAGATTTTCCTTCTGCATTTTTAACTTTTTTATAGAAACCTCCATCTGTTTTGGATCCTAACCACTTATTATCAACCATTTTCTGGATGTAATCCGGAAGGGCAAAAACATTGTTGAAGTCATTGGCTTCAGCACCGCTTTGGCGAACACCGTTTGCCACCATTACCAATGTATCAAGACCTACAACATCCGCTGTTCTGAAGGTCGCAGATTTTGGACGCCCAATTACCGGACCTGTTAATTTATCAACTTCAGAAACGGTTAACCCTAATTTCTGAACATTGTGAAGCAGATCCATCATAGAGAAAACGCCGATTCTGTTGGCGATAAATGCAGGAGTATCTTTTGCTAAAACGGTTGTTTTTCCTAAGAATTTTGCCCCGTAATTCATGTAGAAGTCGATAACTTCAGGAGCAGTATCGTTTGTAGGAATGATCTCTAAAAGAGGAAGATATCTTACAGGATTAAAGAAGTGTGTTCCTGCAAAATAATGTTTGAAATCCTCGCTTCTTCCTTCTGTTAATAAATGAATAGGAATTCCGGAGGTATTGGAAGAAATCAATGTTCCCGGTTTTCTGAACTGCTCAATTTTCTCATAAACCGATTTTTTGATGTCCAGTCTTTCAACCACAACTTCAATAATCCAGTCTGTATTTTTTATTTTTGGTAAATCATCATCAAAGTTTCCAACCTTTATTCTGTCTGCGAATTTCGGAGAGTAGAGTAGAGCAGGACTTGCTTTCTTGAGTTTTTCAAAGTTTTCGGAAGCGATTCTGTTTCGTACCGCTTTGTCATCTTTGGTCAAACCTTTTTTCTGTTCTGCTTCAGAAAGTTCAAAAGGAACAATATCCAGCAATGAAACTTCTACACCAATATTGGCAAAGTGAGCTGCAATACCGCTTCCCATAATTCCTGAACCAAGAACTGTAACGTGTTTGATTCTTCTTTTCATTTGATTTATTATTTGTAATTGTATTAATTCTTTTGTTTGGTCATTCTAAGTGTTATAAATAGATTCTTTCTTCGTCAGAATGACATCTTGCAGATTTTATTTTTTGTTGTTTAAGTCGGTTGCAATTTTCATGATTTCGCTCATCACTTCCTTAAAGGTATCAAGCTTTTCAGGAGAGATTTTTTCCATCACTCTTTTGTTGAAATTTACCACAACTTCCTTGGAAAGATTTCTGGAGTTCAGACCTTTATCCGTAAGTTTTATAATGACTTCTCTTTTATCAGTTGTTGTTTTTTCCTTATAGATATATCCGTTATCTTCCAGAAGTTTAATAATTCTTGTAAGAGAAGTAGGTTCAATTGCCATTTTCGGACCCAGATTTGTACTTCTTGTACCTTCTTTAGGATCAATTTTTAGAAGAGTAAGCGCCTGAACCGCCGTCGAATCGTGCTCCTGAGCTAATTCGGTGTACATTTTAGAAACAGCTAACCATGTCTGTTTTAAAATAAGATCTACGTTTTCTATTTTTTCTTTATTGTTATCCATCATTTTTGCCGAATGGTTATACCCAAATTTAGTAAATATTATGCATGCATAATATTTATTTGCGTTAAATTTTGTTAAATAAATGAAAATCAGCAGATTAAATTATATGATAAGCATAATACTATGCATGCATAGTATATGATTTATATAAAGAAAACACGGTATTAATGAATGGTTTTCACTAAATTAACGATTTCTTCAAAAGATTCGCATTGGAAGTTCTGTGAACCGT
Source organism: Chryseobacterium sp. HMWF035 (assembly GCF_003094695.1). Classification (NCBI taxonomy): domain Bacteria; kingdom Pseudomonadati; phylum Bacteroidota; class Flavobacteriia; order Flavobacteriales; family Weeksellaceae; genus Chryseobacterium; species Chryseobacterium sp. HMWF035. The sequence goes on from NZ_QEHP01000067.1 coordinate 13,644, forward strand.
CATTAATGTTCCAAAAGTTGTCCTGAAACTCAAATTTCAGAGAAGAAAGATCTTTTTGAAAGTTTTTTTGAAGCAAAGAGTACAGCATTTCTTTGTAAGCGTCAGAAGCGATGATTTTAGGTGCCACAAATTTTTCATTGATCTGAAACAATGAAGGATTGATCAATTCATCATGCTGAAGCAGGACATCTTCTACGATTCCGGAAAACAAATCAGCATCTTTTACATACCAGATTTTGTCTGCAAATTCCTTGGCAAGACGCCAGTCGTGAGATGAAAAAAGGATTAATTTATTCTGTTCTTTTGCTAATTTCCGGAGTGTTTTGAGAATGATAATTTTATTTTTTTCATCCAGATGAGTCGTGGGTTCATCCAGTATAATGATGGGAGCGTTCTGTGTAATGGCTCTTCCGATAAATGCTTTCTGAAGATTTCCGTCTGACAGATTTTTAAGCAGCGTGTTTTTGTACTGCCCAAGATCAAGTTCTTCAATAATATGCGCAACTTCTTCTCTGTCTTCTTTTTTCAGCTCAAAATAAAAAGGATAATAAATGTATTTCCCCAACGAAATTAAATCTTCAACAGTATAATTCTGCGGAATTACCGAACTGGAGAAAACAATGGCAATCTGTTCTGCAATCTCCTTGACGGAAAGATTTTTTACATTCCTGTTATTGATGAAAATTTCACCGCTTAAAACAGGGATCTGATGCAGAATAGATTTAATAAGAGTAGTTTTCCCGACACCATTATTTCCAATCAAAAGGCAGACCTCGCCTAATTTCAGATGAGCTGTTGCATTTGAAATTAAGGTTTTATGATAGCCAATGTTTGCTTGTTTGATTTGTAGGTGCATTATGGTTGGATTTTCGCTAAGGCGCAAAGTTTTTTTTGCAAAAATACTGTTTTTAAGACGCAGGGAATTTGACTTTGTCAAATTTTTATTGTGTTTATTTATAAAAAGTTGACAATTCTTGTCACCCCGCTTTTAAAAATATCAGATTGAAAGTTTAAAAGCAGTCCTAATTTATAATTTGTCATTTTGAGATAAGTTAGAAGTTGTGCTTTATGCGTTGAGTTAATATAATCAACAGTTTTTATCTCTAAAATTAATTTGTTTTCGACAATCATATCTAATCTGAAAGCATTTTCAATTTTTAATTCTTCATAAACAATTGGAAGTAACTTCTGTTTTTCTACAAAAAGTCCGGCTTTTTTAAGTTCGTAGAATAAACATTCTTCGTAAACATGCTCAAATAATCCGGCTCCGAGCTTTTTATGAATTTTTAATCCTATCTCAAAGACAATTTTTGATAATTCGTTTTCTGTCATTTGTGTTGTGTTTTTTATTTTATCCTGTGTTGGTTTTTCGCAAAGGTGTAAGAAAATCAAAGATTTTCAGCAAGTGTTGTACAGCATTAATTTTGTAATAATTTTGAGATCCTAAATTTTATCAAAGATAAAATCCTTGCGCCTTAAACGCAAAATTATAAAAATAACTTTGCGCCTTTGTGAAAAACCAACAATATTAAATCTTATTCTGCTTCAAAAGCATCAGTAAAATTACGGGAATTCCGAAAACGGAGCTTATTACATTTAAAGGAATCCGTGTTTTTTCTGCGATGATGGAGAAAAAAAGCATCATCAACATTCCCAGCATCATGTTTAAAATCCATTGCTGCCAAAGCTTTGCCGGATTATAAATCAGTCTGCTGAAATGCGGAACAATGATTCCGATAAATAAGATAGGACCTAAAAAAGCGGTGATAGAAGCAGAAAGAAGGGAAGAGGCTGCAATAATAAATAGTTTAAGCTGATTCAGATTAACGCCCAGACTTTGTGCGTATGAAGTTCCCAATGAATTTCCTATCAATGGTTTTATTGTTTTAAAACAGACAAACAAGCCGATTATTATTAAAACCGATAAAACATAAATCTGATTTCTTGAAACCATATTATTCGCTCCGAAAGACCATAAAATATAGTTTTTAAGACTCTGATCTTCTCCATAAAACTGCAACAGAGAAACAATAGCTCCTGCAAAAGCCGAAACCAGAAACCCGAAAATAATGAGGTACGATTTATCCTGAAATTTTTTGGAAATGGAAAGAAGAATCAGCATCAGTAAAAGACTTCCGCCGATGGCTGCAAAGCTTAAAAAACTGTTCTGAAGAAATTCCGGGATGAGAAGATCGTGCGAAAAAAAGATGTAAAATGCGACAGATAAACTGGCAATGGAAGTAATTCCTAAGATATCCGGTCCGGCAAGAGGATTCTGAAAATATTCCTGCATGAGAAAACCGGAAGTGGGGATCGAAATTCCTGCCAAAAGCATTACCAAAACACGGTTCACGCGTATTTCCGCAATCTGGCTGTTGGAAGATTCTCCCCAAAAGTCCTGAAAATGTAAACTTAAAAATCCTGTATTCAGGTTAATAACCGCTGCCAATACAATGGCAATCAATAGCACCAAACACAGGATTTTAAACTTGTCTGACATAAAGTCTGAAGTTTATTTTAATAAAGAATTGATTTTTTCGTTGAGCATTTCCTCAGACATAGATCCTTCAACTTCTTCTGTTTTATCACCTTTTCTGAAGTGGGTAAAAGGAATTCCGTTTCCTTTCCACGTTTTGAAATTGCCGAAAAAAGTATCGTCAAATTTAGATTCGTCTACTAAAACAATATGGTTTTCCAGATTATTTTCTTTGGCAAAGGCAGGAACTTTATCTTTCCAGGCTGCTTTATCAAGAATATCTACAAAAGTAAATTTTACAGGTTTACCCTTTAGTTCCTCTATTTTTTTCTTAAAATGAGGAATTTCCATCATACAGGGTCCACACCAGGTTGCAAAGAAATTGGTAACATACAGAGTATCATTTTTTTTAGATAAATTCTCTACCAGATTTTGTTGAGAAATTTCTTTTAATTCAACTTTTGCAGTTTCTGTTTTATTTAAAACGGTAGTAGAATCTGTTGTTGCAACGCCTTCTTCATTTTTCTGGCTTTCCTTTTTACAGCTCGCGAGTGAAAAAACAACAAGCGTGGATAAAATTATCTTCTTCATAAATTATTTTTTATCTATTTTTGAGTTGAAGTTATGAAACAACAAATCTATAAAGGGAAACTTACACAGTTTCATTGGTTAAAAATAGCGAAAAAGGAAGAACTGACCAAAAATACTTTTTCTCTGGAATTCGAGATTCCGGAGAATCTGAAAGAAAATTTCAGGTTTGATGCCGGTCAGTTTGTCAGCATACAATTTCACGCTCACGGTAAGGAAATCATCAATGATTATTCGATGACTTCTGCTCCTTATGAAGATGAAATATCGTTGGGGATCAAAGTTAATTCTCCTGACGGAGCCACTTCACAGTTATTTAAAAATTATCATGAAGGTGATGAGCTTCTGGTAAGCGAGCCCAACGGAAGATTTACCTTAATTTCAAAACCGCATGAATTCAGAACCATTGTAGGATTTGCGGCAGGAATAGGAATTACCCCGATTTTAAGTCATTTTAAAAATATTCTCCATAACGAACCGAGAACAAGATTATTTTTATTTTTTGGAAATAAGAATTCGGAAGAATTAGTGTACAGGGATGAGCTTGATCGTTTAGCAAAAACCTGCGGCGACAGATTGCAGATTTTTTATTTTTTTTCTCAGGAGAATACCGCAAACAGCTTTTTTCATGGGAGACTGGATGATAGAAAATTAAGCTTAATCATTAATCAGATCCTTCATCTGGATGAAACTGATGAGGAGTCCACAATCTGGGATGCGGTGGATGAAGTTCTGATCTGCGGAAAAGGAGAAATGATAAAAACTCTTGCCAATGCATGTTATGATCACGGAATTCCGAAAAAAAATATTCATTTTGAGCTTTTTGAAGAATTTAATGACGATATTTATCCTGTAGAAAAAGAATTTCCGTTATTAGAAAACGTTGAACTGGCTTTTAAAATGCTTGGAAAAGAATATACTACCGTACTTCCGACCAACGAGGAAAGAATTTTGCAGCAGTTACTTGTACAGAAATTTCAGGTTCCGTATTCCTGCAAATCGGGAATTTGCGGAAGCTGTGAGTGTATTCTGGAGGAGGGCGATGTGGAATTGCTTGAAAATGAATATTTAACGGAGAATGAAGAGGAGAGAGGACATATTTTGGCTTGTATGTCGATTGCTAAAAGCAAGAAAATAAAGCTTAACTTTGACCTTAGTTGAGAATAATAAAAAACATATTTAACCTGATATTCATATCAATAGAAATGGGAATTCTGTTGATATGTCTCGCCAATGCGTGGGTTTTTGCGCTTACAGACGGAAGAACCTATACCAAAATTTCAAAAATTCCTCCAAGAGAAGTAGCTCTGGTTTTGGGAACTTCACCCAAAATGAGATCCGGCGTGTCCAATCCTTATTTTACGAAAAGAATGGATGCGGCAGCCTTGCTTTATCATCACGGGAAAATCCGGAAAATTCTTGTAAGCGGTGAAAAAAGCAAAGGATATGATGAGCCTGCTGCTATGAAAAACTATCTTATTTATCAGGAAGGAGTTCCGGAGGAAATTATTATGGAAGATCCGAAAGGCTTTAATACCTATCAAAGTATTCTCCGCTGTAAAGATGTGTATAGAAAAGACAATGTAATTATTGTTTCTCAGGGATTTCACAATCTTCGCGCTTTATTATTTGCCAGAAATAATAATATGAATGCGTTAGGTTTTGATGCGCAGGATGTTACAAAACCTGAAAGTTATTACAGAAATCAGTTTAGAGAAATCCTTGCAAGAACGGTTGCGGTGGTGTATTTCGCTTTGGGAATCTCGCCGGATTAAAAGAAAAGGTGGCATTTATGAGAAATACCACCTGTAAATTTTTAGAAAGGATATCCGAATGCAATATTCAGAGTAGGTTTAAACGGCTGAATGTATTTCAGTCTCCATCTTTCACCTTCCGGTCTGTTGGGTTCGTACATTTTATAGGCTAAATCCAGTCTCAGTTTGATGTAGGCAATATTTACCCTTAATCCGAAACCGCTTCCTACACCAACCTGTCTGATGAATTTGTTGAATTTAAACTCATCTCCATATCCGTTGTTGTAGTTTTTAAGACTCCAGATGTTACCGATGTCCGTAAAAAGAGCGCCTTCATACATATCATTAAAAGGCATCCTGAATTCGATATTCGTTGTCAGTTTTAAATTATCAGTCATATACGTTCGAACTCTCTCATCCACCTGCGAATCGGCAGGACCTAATCCCCCGAAAGGAACCCATGCTCTGATGTCATTCGGTCCACCGTTGAAATAAGAACGGATGACAGGCATATTGGAAGAGTTTCCGTACGGAATTCCGACTCCGATAAACTGACGAAGCGCTAAAGTATTGTTTCCGAATTTAAAATATTTTCTAAAATCAAGATCAAATTTCACAAACTGCGCATAAGGAATATTGAAAATGGTTCTTTCCGGACTGGTAACAACACCTCCGTCATTTCTTTTCTGATTAAAAATACTAAAGATATTTCCTGCCAGTTCTACTTTTCCGTTAAAATAAAAAGCATTTGGATAATCTTTTTTCCCTATCTCATTGTAAATAAAATTATAAATGAAAGAAGAAATCAAAACATCCTGAGTCTGTCGGTCTTTATTCACCAAAGTTCCCACAAAAGCTACAAACCGGTCAACTCCCTGCTGATTTAATCCCTGAAGATAGGTCGTGTCTTCAATAATGCGCTGCGAAACCTGATCAATCGTCAGTAATCCGGCTTTAAATTCCTGATATACCGATGAGTTGTAAGCGAAATAATCTGCGAAAAACTCTTCACGGATAGCATTATCGTTAACGAAATAATCATAATACGCATCTTTGTTTTTCGTTAAACTCAGTTGCGTATTAAATAAGGTAAGTCTGTGCGTTACTTTATCATTTACCGTTGCCAGATAATTCAGACCAGTATTAAAGTTAAGTCTTCCCAAACCAATATTGCTCTGATCTGAAACACCCAGAGTAATAGAGGAGGTTGGGCTGTATCTTTTCGGAATTAATTTGTAGTAATCGAAAGGCAAAAGCAATCTGGGAAAATTCAATGAAGCCTGCGCCGAGATTTCGTAAGCCCAGATCCTGTTATCGATATTTTTAGGATTTACGATTCGCCCGAAAGTTCCGGAAAGACTGGTTGTAAGGTTTTCCGCCCCTCCAAAAATATTTCTCGTGGTAAGATCGATGGAAGGCGAAACCCCGAAATTCAGGACTTCGGAATAGTTTAAATCTGTTCCCACTTTCAGGTCGTATTTCGGAAGCGGTTTCAGTACGTACATTACATCTACGATGCTGTCATTCGGGCTTGTACCGCCGCCTCTTCTTAAAGAATCTCTGGCTTTCAGAATGCTGAAATTATTCATCGCCAGAATATTTCTTTTGGTAAGATCTAGCTTTTTCTGATCGTAAACCTGTTTGTTTCCTACGATAATAGCTCTCCAGATCGCACGGGAATCGTAGCTGTTGTCTGTTTTATGAAAACGGATACCTCTTAAGCTGTCTTTTATTGTATTATTTGGAAAATCTTTTGCCTCGTCTACGATGGCAACATCAATATTTCCGATGGTTGCCTGTTTATAAGGACTATCAAGAGAATCTTTGCGGATTTCCAGAACCAGCGGAACCTGTTTTGTGCTTTTAAGAGAATCTGCCACAAAACCTACCTCATCGCCAAGGTTGTTAAAACGGTAATACCCATATTCCCGCATGAGATCATTAATCCTTCCAACTTCTTTCTCCAAAACAGTCTGATCCAGAATTTGTCCTTTCTTTATAAGAGTTTCACGGATTTTCTGCTGATAAAGGCTTTTGATATTTGGATCTGATATGTTGTAATAATAATCCTTAATATAAGTAGGCTGATTGTGGGTAATAAAATAATTAACGGCAGCTTTTTTTGCAGCGGAATCAAGTTCATGCTTAAATTTCACTTCTGCATCCCAATAGCCGCGATACGTCATTCTTTTTTGGATAGATTCAGCACTTTTTGAAGTTTTTGTCTGGTCGAGAATCACCGGTGCGGAACCCCAGTTGTGGTATAACCTGTCGAAAAACAGACTTTTACCCACACTGTTTTTCATGTTGTATTTAATGAAAAGAGAATCTCTCAGTTTTTGATTTCTCAGTTCATTAGGATACGTCATGTACTCGTTAAGAAGCGTGTCGTATTTGGGATTGGCGGCATTGTAAAGCCAAAGGCTTAAAGGCATGAAAAGAAGCTGTCTTTTATTGGGCTTTTGCTGTACGTAATCTTTCAGTTCGCCATCGAAGGGTTCTTTCTTATCTTCAAACTGAAAATTGTTTTTTACCAGCAAATATTCGCCGTCCGGAACTTTTTTAGTAGTACTACAAGCATAAAGGAGACCTACAAATGTTGCAAATGATATAATTTTATAATACTTTTGAGGAGAATTCTTATAATGCTTACAGCTCATACAATAAAAATTTTACAGTCTTTAGATAAAAAGAAGTTCAGGCAAAAATACAATTTGTTTTTGGTTGAAGGTAATAAAATCATTCGTGAACTTCCTGATTCCAGATTTAAAATTAAAGAAATATTTTCTACGGATCCGCAAAAATTAGACCGTATGGAAGCTCCGGTAACTCATATCTCTGAAAATGAGTTGAAAAAAATCAGTTTTCTGCAAAATCCAAAAGATTCTGTGGCGGTCTGTTATCTTCATCCTGAAGAAAAAACAGAGGATAAAAATCTCCAGTTGGTTTTAGATGGGATTCAGGATCCCGGAAATCTGGGAACGATGATCCGTGTTGCAGACTGGTTTGGAATAGAACAGATTATCTGCAGTGAAGACACTGTAGATTTTTACAATCCAAAAGTTATTATGGCAAGTATGGGATCTTTTACGAGGGTAAATATCGTTTATTCAAACCTGACTGAATATTTATCCGAAACAGGAAATATCAACATCGGAACCGATATGGACGGTGAAAATATCTATACTTTCGAAAGACCTGAAAAAATGAATTTAATTTTAGGAAATGAAGGCAACGGGATGCGTCCGGAAACGGAAAAACTACTTCATAAAAGTGTCATGATCCCAAGATTCGGAAAATCGCAGTCTACAGAAAGTCTTAATGTTTCAATGGCAGCAGGTATTATTTTAGGACAATTGTTTGGAGGAAGTGAGTAAGAGAGTCGGAGAATTTGTGTGAAAAAGATCAATAGATAGATCTTGAGGTTTAATCAAATATTAAAGGGTTTTAGAATGGGAGCGTAATGAGATTAACTCTTGAACACTCCAACTCTAAAACCCTCAAACTTTAGATAAGCTGTTCCATACTCGAAACACTTTTGTTTTTCTGATACGTTTCAAGTTTCTTTCTTACATATCTTAAGGCGACAGGAGCGAGATAGATCATCGCAGCGCCAATTAATTTATTCTTCCAGTTTGAACTTTTAAAGTTTTTTCTGGCATAATTTCCGACAAATGTTGTAACTGCAAGGTTTATCATAATATCTGCCGCATCTCCTTTGAAGGCAGAATTGGCGATTCCCATTGTTGTATTTTTATTGATGAGGGCACCTTTAATTTCAGAGGTGATCTGTCTGGCAATAACATCTTTTCGCAGAACTACTTTTTCATCACCGTCTTCATCTACTTTTTCCTGAAGGTACTGGTCTGTTAAGCCATTGGTAAAAGCACTAAGGCTTTCCTTGGTATTTTTGAAGGTAAGGAGATCTTCCAGACCGTCTATTTCCTGCTTCAGCAGCTTTTTCTTTCTTCTCAGTTCCTCTAAGCTTTCATATTTTCTGCTCATAGTTTAATGATTTAAAAATTTAATTACCTGATCTGCCACATAATTTACGATTTTCTTTTTAAACAGCACAATAAGAATCATGGTTAAAAGATAGAATGCAGCTACAATAAGGAATCCGTAAGACTGGTCTCCCAATGCTTTACCGATAAGAAAGGCAATTCCGAAGTTGAACAGAATGATGAAAAAACCAAAAGCGACCAGCAAAACCACGAAATAGGTGATCATTCCTGCCGAAAGAGAGGATTTTTCGGTAGCTTCAATTTTCAGGAGATCGATCCTTTTCGAAGCGTATTCTTTAATAGTTTCAATCATTGTTTTTCTTTAAAGTTACAAAAAAAGGAACTTTCGTTTATAAAGTTCCTTCTCATAATTTACCTAAAAAAATAAACTATATTATTATTTTAGATCATTTAGTTCAGATTCTACATTTTTTACTACGTCTGCAGTTTTAGAAACGATCTGATCTTTGTATTTATCATATCCGTCTTTTACGGTGTTTGCAACACTGTTTGCTGTTTCTTTAAAAGTAGAAGAGATGTTACCATACTGGTCTTTTACTTTTTCAGAAACTTCTCCGTATTTATTTTTAGCCTGATCTTTAAGATCGTTCGCTTTTGTTTTAATTTTCTTTCTCGTTTCTTTACCTTCTTCCGGAGCATAAAGCATTCCTAAGATAACACCCGCTGCAGCACCTGCAAGAAGTCCTGCCAAAATACCCGCTGTATTGTTTTTTTTAGACATTTTCGTTTTTTTTAATAGTTAATAATATTAGCTTTTTACTTATGATGAAATGTACAATTAACATACCAAAGGAGAAAGACATCTATTAAAAAATGTTAAATCTTTTGGATGTGAGATAAAATCTCATCAATAGTTTCTTTTTTAGAAATGTTGGTATTATCAATAACAATGGCATCTTCAGCCTGCTTTAACGGGGCGATTTCGCGTTCGCTGTCTATTCTGTCGCGTTCTATAAGGTTTTCTTTAACCTGCTTTTCATCTGCTTCAATTCCTAAAGAAATCAGTTCCTGATAACGTCTTCTGGTTCTTTCATCAATACTTGCGGTAAGAAAAAATTTATATTCCGCATTTGGCAGAACTACTGTCCCGATGTCACGTCCGTCCATAATAATGCCGCCTTTTTCTGCCAAATTGCGCTGAGACTGAAGAAGAAAATCTCTTACTTCTTTCTGTTTTGCAACAAAACTTACATTCTCCGAGACTTCATTCGTACGTATTGCTTTGGAAATATCAATATGATTCAGGAAAAGAACCAGTTCTCCATCAAGATTTTTAAATTCAAGCCCGATCTGATCAAACGAAGAAAATAATTTCTCAAGATCAATGGTTCCGCTGTCATTTAAACAATTCTGAAGAGCAAACCATGTTACTCCTCTGTAAAGCGCACCTGTATCCAGATGAATAAGTCCCAGCTTTGCTGCAATGACTTTAGAAATTGAACTTTTTCCGGTAGACGAGTACCCGTCGATAGCTATTACAGGTTTTTTCATACTGCAAATTTCAAGATTTTTTCTTAAAAATCAAGAAACCTCAAGCGATTTTCTTGAGGTTTCTGATATTTATTTCGTTTTGAAAAATGATTAACGATTAGTATCCTGCATGGCTTGTAAGGTCAATAGAAACTCCTATCTGGTTGACATTCGCAGAATTATGATATCTTACGTGTGCGTAATCTACACGGAATCTGGAGATTTTAATCCCGAATCCGGCAGAAAGTCCTGAGAAATTTCTCTGGTCTGCAACGGCTAATTCATTTCCTCTTTTTACGTTATACCCCAATCTGATGTTGAAGCCTTTTTCCGGAAACAGTTCTGCGCCTATAGAAAAATGGTCGGCAATCTTTCTGCCTGTATTTACTTCCTGCCCGTTTACATTGTACTGGGAAGAAATATTAAATTCCTGTAAATCGTGTGCTGTAATGGTAACCGCTAAAGGAATTACTTTTAAAATTCTTGTATATCCCAAATCTACACGAAACGGAAGGTTTTCCCTTGTTCCGTTGAAAGAATTGAACTGATATCCGAAATTTCTGAAAACAACAGATGCTGTTTCCTTATTTTTTTTGTTGTGGTACGTAATTCCTGCATTCCCCGAAATGGCGGAAGAAGTATAGGTGTCAATTTTCGAAGTAATGAAATTCAATCCACCTCCGATCGTCCAGTCTTCTTCAAACTGATAGGCATATCCTGCTCCGATGGCAACATCCGAAGCTTTAAAAGTTCCGTTCTCGAAACCGCTGTCGTCTGTTCGCGGAATATCTCCGTAGCTCATGTATCTTGCATTGATGGTCGCCATGTGACCGTTATCAAAGTCTTTTGCATAGGCAATCGTTCCGTATTTGGAATCTGCAAGATAGGCAGTTGCATTTACAGACAGTTGGTTGTCGGAATCTTTATTCAGTAATGAGGGGTTTGCAATAGCAAAGGAAACATCACGATCTCTCACAGAAATTGCATCTCCTCCCAAAGCTGCCTGTCTCGCTGAAACAGGGATATTTAAGAATGGATAAACGTTTGTTCCTGTTTGTGCATAAGAAACAATTCCTGACAGAAATAATGAAAAAATGACAATTTTCTTCAACTCAGTTTATTAGTAATGCAAAAATAATCCTTTTTCGTACTTTTCAAAATATTTCTCACATTATTTATATTTAAATATTTAAGTTTTGTGGAAATCATGGTTTTATTTTAAGTTCTATGCCATTTTTATTGAGCTTAATCTTTTAGCGTAAGATTAGTATTTTGAATCTTCATGTTTTGTAATTTAATTAAACAGCCATGTATTCACTCAAATTATAAAATACAGGGACATTATTTATAAGGAAAAATGCTTTGCTAATCCCATAAAACACCACTTTTAAAATTTATAATGTATAATGAAAAATCAACCTTATTAATGATTATATTTGCAAAGTCAAATTTTAGACAGATATATCTAACGAAAAAAAGTTATTTACATACAATGAAATATAAAAGAATCCTTCTGAAACTGAGTGGTGAAGCCTTAATGGGAAACAGACAATATGGTATTGATAATGAAAGGCTACAGGAATATGCTGCAGAGATTAAAAAAGTAGTAGAAAAAGGCTGTGAAGTTGCCATTGTAATCGGAGGAGGAAATATTTTCCGTGGTGTAGCAGGAGCTGCAAAAGGAATGGACAGAGTACAGGGAGATTATATGGGAATGCTTGCAACGGTAATCAACGGGATGGCTTTGCAGGGTGCTCTGGAAGATGCGGGAATTAAAACAAGACTGCAGTCTGCCATTGAAATGGATAAAGTAGCGGAACCATTCATCAAAAGAAGAGCAGTAAGACATCTTGAAAAGGGCAGAGTAGTGATCTTTGGAGCCGGAACCGGAAACCCGTATTTCACAACAGATACTGCCGCAACATTAAGAGCCATCGAAATAGGCGCAGATGTTATTTTGAAAGGAACAAGAGTAGACGGAATCTACGACAGCGATCCTGAAAAAAATGCAGATGCGGTAAAATATAATTCACTATCTTTCGACGAAGTTTATGCGAAGAATCTAAAGGTAATGGATATGACGGCATTTACTTTAAGCCACGAAAACAAACTGCCGATTATTGTTTTTGATATGAACAAAGACGGAAATCTGGAAAAAATTGTTAATGGCGAAAATGTTGGTACTTTAGTTGATTTGTAATAGTAAGTTCAGGGTTTTGAGTTTAAAGTTTTAAAGATTACTCATTACCAATTACTTGAATTTATTTATTGTGTAAATACTTTACGTTTTTTACAGCAGTTTTTGATTCAAAACCATCATGGAATAATTCAAAATACAAAGAATTATTTTTTGACTTAAAAATACTTTTAAATTTACGGAAAATCTTAAAACAATAATTGTTGAGGATTATTATATTTGTTGATTTAAAAATTAAGCCATGAAAAAAACATTATTAATCTTGTCATTTCTGATTTCGATTGCAATATCTTCACAAGAATTTCAATTTGAAGAGGTAATAAAAGTAGATTCTATTGTTACAAAAGATGAATTGTTTAATCGGGCTAGGTCATGGTTCGGTAAAACTTTCAGTAATGAAAAATTTGTAATAGCAACCGAAGACAAGAGTGCTGGTGAAATTTCAGGAAATGGCTCTATGACTTATAAGGCAAATCGGATATATTTTGGTGTTGCAGCTGTTGAGGGAGACATAGATTATAAAATAAATATTTTTGTAAAAGATGGAAGATACAAATATAGCTTTCATTCATTTCGTCATACAGGCAGCTATATTGGAGCAAGTAACCCAATAAGCTATGGATTACTCACTAAATCTGACGAAGCGCCTAAGCCGAGTAGAGGGGGAGCAAGTAATAAAGCATGGAATGATATTAAAGAAGTAGCGGATAAGAAAATAAAAAAAACTATCGAATCTTTAAAGGAAGGAATGCATAAAAAATATGAAGGTTCTCAAGATTAGTAGAGTATTAATTAAGGAATTATTGTGAAGAAATATAAACAACGCAGTAAATTAATTTTCTTTTTTTCACTGTATTCAGTATTAAATTATAGTCAAACTTTTCAAGAAGTAACAAAGATAGGCTCTTTTTATGGTAAAACTTTTTCAGAGCTAGAGCAGGGAATTGGTGTTAAATCAATAGATGCAGAAATAAAATTTGGCATAGAATCAAGAGCATACAGTAATCAAACTTATTCAATACTTGTTTCTGAGACCGAAGATAATGATCTAATTGGTTCAATTTTGTTACTAGGTAAGAAAGGTTTAGAGCATGAAAATACTTGGTATAGTTTAGTAAAGTATGCTGATGAAAATCAAGAATGTACATTCATAGATGGTTTTTACGGAGACAAGAAGAATGCAATTTATAAATACAAGATATACTTAAAAGATATGCTTCCTCTATTAAGAGCCAATGTTGATTTAAGCGAAACGGTTTATTAT
>NZ_QEHP01000068.1:0-7151 GCF_003094695.1 Chryseobacterium sp. HMWF035
ATATTATTTTTATTAAGTCTAAATAAATATAAATTTGTTTAAACACATATCAATCATATCCATATCAATTTTTGTTTTTTAACCGGCAGAATCTATTTGTCGGTTTTTTGATATAAAGATTTCCTGTACTCAATTCCCCATTTGGCAATTTCATCAATAATCGGCTCAATAGTTTTTCCGTATTCTGTGATTTCATATTCCACGGTTACAGGTTTTGTGTCTAAAACAGTACGTTTGATAAGATGATTGATCTCCATGTCCTGAAGCTCTTTTGAAAGCATTTTGGCAGCAATTCCGTCAATTTCCCTTAAAAGATCCATAAAACGCATTTTTTCACTCTGCATTAAGGTTCCCAAAATGTGAAACTTCCATTTTCCCGATAAAATTTCCATTGAATCTTTAATGGCGTTCATACGGTTTTTGCAGATAGGAGTGATATTCAGATTGGCTTCTTTTTTCATGATTTCAGATAAATTTATAATTCTGTAAAGGTAATAAAAAAACAGAAAGGTAGTTTCCTCGAGGAAACCAGTTTCTAAAAGGAAATCCATTACCAAAGTATGATGATTAAATATTAGATTTGTAGTAACATTAAAAAGTGTGAAACCTTTATCATCACAAAAAATGATAAATAATAAAATACTAACATTTGTGTTCCTCACGGCGGCTTTAAGTAGTTGTAACGGACAAAGTGACAAAAGTAAAAAAATGGAAAACAGATCTACAAATCCGCTATTATGCGATCCTGCGACAGGAGTTTGTGAAGTTCCCGGAGAAAAGTTTGAAATTGGGAATATTGATGTAATGACTGACGAAAAACCTGTAAAAGTGATTTATTTTACAGACCCAATCTGCTCTTCATGCTGGGGAATTGAGCCTCAACTGAGAAAATTAAAACTGGAATACGGAGATAACGTAGATATAGAATACAGAATGGGAGGTCTTCTTCCGGACTGGAGCTACAACAGCGGAGGAATAAGCAAACCTTCGGACGTGGCGCATCACTGGGATGAAGTAAGTTTGTATTACGATATGCCGATCGACGGAGATATCTGGTTACAGGATCCGCTGGATTCTTCTTATCCGCCTTCTATCGCCTTTAAAGCGGCACAGATGCAGGACAGGGAAAAAGCACTGGATTTCATGAGAGAACTTCGTGAAATGGTTTTTTTGAAGAAGAAAAATATCGCAAAATGGGAACATATTGCAGCAGCAGCCAAAAAAGTAGGATTGAATACAGATCAGTTGAAAAAAGACTTTGAAGGAAGAGGAAAAGAACTTTTTCAGGAAGATCTGAAGCTTGCCAGAGAAATGGGAGTTCGCGGTTTTCCTACCATGTTTTTTACCAATGATGCAGGAAAAAGAGAGATTGTTTACGGCTCAAAACCTTATGCATTCTACGAAACTGCTGTTCTGAGAGTAAATTCCGACACCAAGAAATCTGAATATTCCAAAAACTGGGAAAGTCTTTTTGCAAAGTATAATTCACTTACCGCAAAAGAGTTTTCAGAATTATCGGGAACCCCGAGAAAAGAAAGCGAAAGATTATTAAATGAGCTTTCCGACAAAGGAACGCTTGAAAAGCTTACCACCAAAAACGGTTCAATCTGGACCCTGAAATCGTAATTAATTTCATTAATATTTAGCAAGTTTTTTTAAGAAACCGAAAATTCTTTGAATTTTCGGTTTTTGTTGTTTTGTAGCTAACTCAATTATTGTACATGAATTCTTTTATTAATCTTAAAAATGTATAAGATTAAAACTAAAAGAATCTGCTCTTTAGGAGCAGATCCAGTAGATAAATACATCTCATTTTTTTAATTAGACAACAATAAAAAAGCACAGCCGACAATGCTGTGCTTAAATTTTTATAAATTTAATTGCGATTTCAAAGCTGAAAAATGCAAAATATGTTTCCACTTCAGTTGTATTTCATAGTAAATGTAGGAATAAATTTTATGCCAAACAATATACTGAATGTTAAAATTTACAACTGTCTGTTATCTTTTCGTTAATAAATCGTGAGGTTATTTTTCACGTAAATATTGTTCGATAAAAAGATTTAAAGATGCTTTTTCCTGATCATTTGCTTTATCATCCATTTTTCCATGATTAATAGTTGTTGGCTGAACAGTGATATGGAATTTTTTTTGCTCTTCCATTGTGGGCAAAACTCCTTCATCGGCAGGATAATCGTTTGAGCGTAAAGTATAAATTTTCGGAATCAAAGTTTTGGGCAGATACATTCTCCGGTTATCCAGGGTAATGATTTTATACACAAAATTGGGATACTTATTGGCGAAAAGAGCCGTCATATCTCCGCCGTTTGAATGTCCGATTAAAGTAAGATGTTTATAATCAAGCTCAGGTTTCGTTTTTTTTAATTCATTCAAAACAAATAAAATATTTTCTGTACCGCGTTCCCAAAAAGGCATTCTTACGATTTGAGGTTTTCCCTCTGAAGGAATAAGCTGATCTGTCGGAAGCTCATGCTGAATGCTTACCACAAAATATCCTTTTGAAGCCAGATTCTTTGTTAAGTAGGAATACTTTAAATAATCTCCACCTGTATTGGCACCATAACCGTGACTGAAAATGACGATCTGTTGTTTTGAAATTTTCTCTGAGGTTTTGGGACTGAAATAAGCAACCGGAATTTTGCGGTTTCTCGATTTATCAAACATTGTCAGAGTATCTAATTTTACAGGGTAACTGCTGTTCAGATTTGCATTTTTTTTCGTTGAACAGCTCATGATTACCAGAGCAATTAAAAATAAAAAGATAGAATTATATTTCATGGTAAAGTTAAATCATTGAAATTATTTAAAGTAAAAGAGTTTTGCTCCTTTAAGAGCAGAATCTTTGTAGAAACAGGAGTAAGTCTATCAATCAATCCGTAGGTTTAATATCGATACTACAAAAAATGTTCTAAAGATAGCGTTACTACGGAACGCAAACGTCCTCCGAATATGATGTCTGCAAATTCATACCCCATAGAGTTTTCGAACGTTTTACTTTAACAAGTTTAAAAATATAAAACAGAGAGTAAAGATTACTCTCTGTTTTTTAGTTCTCCAGCTTTTCTTTAATATATCGTGCTGTATGAGATTTCTTATTTTTTGCCAGTTCTTCGGGAGTTCCGGTGAAGACAACCTCACCGCCGTGTTTTCCGGCTTCAGGACCGATGTCGATGATGTAATCTGCAGATTTAATGATATCGGGTTGATGTTCAATCACAATCACAGAATGTCCAAGATCAATTAAAGCCTGTAAAGACTTCAGCAATTTCTGAATATCATGGAAATGAAGTCCCGTTGAAGGTTCGTCAAAAATAAATAACGTCTTATCTGTTGTAACCCCTTTTACAAGGAAGGATGCAAGTTTTACACGCTGTGCTTCACCACCGGAAAGGGTAGAAGAGCTCTGTCCCAACTGCAAATATCCTAAACCTACATCCTGTAAAGGTTTTAATTTGGTTGCTATCTTTTCTTCCTTATTATCTTTAAAAAATTCCAAAGCTTCATCCACGGTCATGTGAAGAATATCTGAAATGTTTTTTTCGTCGTACTTTACTTCCAGAATTTCACTTTTGAAGCGGGTTCCTTTACAGACTTCACATTCAAGTTCAATATCTGCCATAAACTGCATGGAAACGTTGATTACACCTTCTCCTTTACATTCATCACATCTTCCGCCATCTACGTTGAAGGAAAAATGTTTCGGTTTGTAACCCATCATTTTTGCCACTTTCTGCTTGGCGAAAAGATCTCTGATGTCGTCATAGGCTTTAAGATACGTTACAGGGTTGGATCTTGAAGACTTTCCGATAGGATTCTGGTCGATCAGTTCAATATGCTGGATCAGTTTTTTCGGAAAATCCACAGCATCATAATCTCCTTTTTTACCTCCCATCCCAAGCTGAATCTGGATGTCATTGGTAAGGATTTCCTTCATTAAAGTCGATTTTCCGCTTCCGGAAACCCCCGAAATCACAACAAGATTTTCCAAAGGAACATCTACATCAATGTTTTTTAAATTATTTTGTCTTGCTCCTTTAATGTGAATCCATTCTTTCGCTTTTCTTCGCTTTTTAGGAACTTCAATTTCCAGTCTTCCGGTAAGATATTTTGAAGTTAATGTATCTGCATCTTTCAGTTCTTTGTAATCTCCTGCGAAAACCAATTCTCCACCAAGATAACCTGCTTCCGGACCGATATCAATAATATAATCGGCGGCTTTCATTACATCTTCATCATGTTCCACAACGATTACCGTATTGCCAAGGTCACGAAGATTTTTTAAAACTTCAATTAAATTTTCCGTATCTCTTGAGTGAAGTCCGATTGAAGGCTCATCCAGAATATAAATGGAACCCACCAAAGAACTTCCCAGACTTGTTGCTAAATTTATTCTCTGACTTTCTCCGCCGGAAAGCGTGTTGGATGTTCTGTTTAAGGTTAAATATCCTAAACCGACTTTTAATAAAAACTCAAGTCGGGTGGTGATTTCATATAAAAGTCTTTTGGCAACTTCCTGATCGTGTTCGGATAATTTTAAGCTTTTAATTAAAGGGAAAAGCTCATCCAGAGGAAGCTCGATCATCGATTGGATATTGTATCCGTCGATTTTCACCCAGCTCGTTTCTTCACGCAGTCGCAAACCTTCACAAGTCGGGCAGAGCGTTTTTCCGCGATAACGGGAAAGCATTACACGATACTGAATTTTATAGAGGTTTTCCTCAAGCATTTTGAAGAAATTATCAATCGATGGGAACGTGCTTTTTCCGTCTCCTTTCCAAAGATATTTTTTCTGTTCTTTGGTTAACTGATGATAAGGCTTATGAATCGGGAAATCTTTTGCTTTTTTAATGAAATCTTTTTTCCATTCGCTCATGCTTTCGCCTTTCCATGAAGCAACCGCATCTTCGAAAACGGACAATGTTTTGTTGGGAATTACAAGATCTTCATCAATTCCGATGACTTTTCCGTATCCTTCACAAGTCGGACAGGCTCCGTAAGGATTGTTAAAACTGAAAAAATGGACATTCGGCTCTAAAAATTCGATTCCATCCAATTCAAATTTATTTGAAAATTCTTTGATCTTTCCGGTATCAACATTCTTGAGTGAACAATATCCGCGACCTTCATAAAAAGCCATCTGAATAGAATCTGCCAAACGCTGAAGAAAACTTTCATCTTCCTCGTAAGTGAAGCGGTCTATTACCAGATTAATTTTCATTCCTTTTTCGGGAGTAAAGCCGAAACTTTCCAAATCTTCGATTCCTGCAACGTTACCATTGATTTCCAGTCTCGTAAAACCTGCTAATTTCAGGACATTTAAATTTTCACCAAAATTCGCGGCATCGTAATCGTAAGGAGCCGTTAATAAAAATGAAGTATCTTTTTTAGAAGATTTGATGAAATCCACTACATCCGAAACCGAATCTTTTTTCACTTCCTCACCAGAAGCAGGAGAATAGGTTTTCCCGATTCTTGCAAAAAGAAGCTTCATATAATCGTAGATCTCTGTGGAAGTTCCGACGGTAGATCTTGGGTTTGAAGAAATTACTTTCTGCTGTATCGCGATAGAAGGTGCTAAACCTTTAATGTCATCAACTTTAGGTTTTTCTAACTTTCCTAAAAACTGACGTGCGTAAGAGCTTAAGCTCTCTACATATCTTCGCTGTCCTTCCGCATAAATCGTATCAAATGCCAATGAAGATTTTCCGCTTCCGGAAACTCCTGTAATGACGATCAGTTTATTTTTCGGGATAAGAACATCTATGTGTTTCAGATTGTTAAGGTGTGCGTTCTTAACGAAAATCTGTTTTTTAATATCTATTTCTGTTGTATGAGCCATAGTAAAATTAAGACTAACAAAATTACGAATTTTTAGCGGATTATAGAGTGATATAATTTTTGGTAATTACTTACGTTTTTACACTATAAAGGGAAAAATATAAAAAAATGTTAATTTTTCTCTTATGAGTGAACCATTACTAAATAGATTGCATCTTTCATAATGTAAACTTAATATTTACTATACCATGATAAACACTAATATAAAGTCTGTATTGGAATTGCTGCAGACTTTTTCAACGGAGGAAAAATGTATCGATTATCTAGAACAGATGAGATGGGGAGGGGTAATAGAAAGCCCTTTCGATTCTGAATCTCAGGTATATAAATGCAGTAAAAACCGATACAAATGCAAAAATACAGGGAAGTATTTCAATGCCAAAACAGGATCTATGTTTGAAAATTCTAAGATCAGTCTGCAAAAATGGTTTCTGGCAATATGGCTGATAACTTCTCATAAAAAAGGGATAAGCTCTCTTCAGCTGGCAAAAGATATAGACGTCACCCAAAAAACAGCTTGGTTTATGTTGCAAAGAATACGCGCTTGTTTTGGAATTGAAAATCATAATGAGCTAGAAGGAACAATAGAATGTGATGAAACTTTTATCGGTGGAAAAAATAAGAACAGGCACAAGAATAAAAAAGTAAAAAACTCTCAGGGGAGAAACTATAAGGATAAAGTTCCGGTGATGGGAATGCTGCAGAGAGGAGGTAAAATGAATGCTTTTGTGGTGGATGATACAAAAAAAGTGAGTATACAGCCTCTGATTTATAAATATATTCCCATTAAAAACACAAGAGTTATTAGCGATGAATGGTGGGGTTATAATGGATTATGTAAAACGTACGATCATAAAATAGTCGATCATTCTAAAAAAGAATACGTAAATCAGGAAGACAGCAGTATTCATACAAATAATATAGAGGGATCGTGGAAGATATTGAAAAACTCGCTGAATGGAACATATAATCATGTATCGAAAAAGCATCTTCAGAAGTATGTAGATGAATTCATCTATAAATTTAATTTGAGGGATACGTCAAATAATGATAAGTTTAAATATTTTCTAACAAACAGTGAGGTAAGAACCAGATATAAAGATTTAATTCTGGATAAGGATTAAAATAATTAATTTTAAGTCATATTTCTATTTTATTTTTTAAATTGAAAAGTCGGGATTGGTTAATTTCTTAATAATAAATGAAGATATAGGTGTTAAATCATAAATTAATATTTTAATTTTTTTCATTTTTGCAGTTGTTAGCAAATTATATCCTAAAAAGTTTTAATTT